>NZ_QODK01000006.1 GCF_003324485.1 Cohaesibacter intestini
TAATAACGATTTCCAATGTGTCATGGGACATGATCTCACTTGCAGCAGCAATTAGGCCTCCATCAATGAGATATGCAGTGCAAAACAATCGGTCCCACAGCGTTCAATCTAACTGGAATTCGCGGCCCGTTGCTGTCGTTCGTGAGCGGATCTACGCGGCAAGCCCACTTCCCCATTTCTGCCATTCGAACGAAGCGCAGCATTCTCAGCTATCAGACGACGGGTGTGCGGCCAAGGACGAAACCGCTCTCGCGGTATTGATGCTCGCTGCGTTTTTGGTGCCCCATTCTGATTGCTGATTTTATGGATGATCCTGTCTGTCGTTGAACTGGGATTTCTCAACCCAGCGACAGGAGATCTTCATGTCCAATCAACATATGCCGGCACTTCGCCTTCGTTTTCTCGAAGATATGCGCATCAAGGGTTTGATGCCCAAGACACAGACGATGTATCTGAGGGCCATGCGGGAGTTCACGCGTTTCCTAGGTCATTCTCCCGACAGTGCGACGCCGGAAGAATTGCGGTCTTTTCAGCTTGATACGAAGGAACACGGTGTCGGGCTGTGACCTATAACAATCGACTGACAGTGTTGAGCTTTTTCTTTACTACCACTTGCCCGCGCCCCGAGATGAAGCGGCATATGCGCTATCAGAGAGCTGCGAAGAAAATACCCATTGTATTGAGCGTTGAGGAAGTCGCGGCTATTCTGGAAGCGGCCCCTGGACCTGGTCTGAAGTATCGCGCTGCATTCAGCGTGGCCTATGGTGGAGGCCTGCGGGCGAGCGAAGTCACCCATCTCAAGATCAGTGATATCGACAGTGACCGGATGCTGATCCGGGTCGAGCAAGGCAAGGGTGGGTTCGGCTAAGGCCACCCATCATGTCCCGCTCGGGACTGGAGGTCGCGAATATCTTTCGTGCTCATGGCCCTCTCTATCGCCGTATTCATACAGGCCATCTGTCGCTGACCCAACTCAAGGTCATGTCTGCCATCGAGACTTGCCGAACCGCCGCTCTTGGTGGACATGTCGTGGCATGCAACAAGTGTGATCACCTGCATATCGCATATAATTCCTGCCGCAATCGGCATTGCCCCAAATGTCAGGGCGTTGCCGCGCGGATAGCCCGGAATGGGTGCGCGGATGTTGTTGGAATGACTGCGCGGATACGTCGGAATCCGCATCTTCACGTTGCCATCGTTTGTGGCCGTCATCGCCTATCAGAACAAGGCCATTGTCTACGACCTCTTGTTCAAGGCATCGACCGAGACGCTTCTGACCATCGCCGCCGATCCAAAGCATCAGGGAGCCCGAATTGGCATGACGAGTGTGCTGCACACATGGGGTTCCGCCATGACCCATCATCCTCATGTCCATGTCATCGTGCCGAGCGGTGGTTTGTCGCTCGATGGCATGCGTTGGCTAACCTGTCGCTCAGGCTTCTTCCTGCCGATTAGGGTTCTGTCCCGATTGTTCCGTCGCCTGTTCCTTGAAGGATTGATGCGACTGCATGAGGCTGACAAGCTGGCTTTCTTCGGAGCGCAGGCAGGTTTGTCTAACCCGGACAGCTTTGCAGCCTATCTTGCTCCACGGCGCAAGACCGAATGGGTGGTCTATGCCAAGCCTCCCTTCGGCGGGCCAGAGGCAGTGCGGGCCTATCTCAGCCGTCATACGTATCGTATTGCAATCTCGAACAGACGCCTGATCAGCGCCAACGCCGATACCGTTACCTTCAAATGGAAAGACTACCGCATCAAGCGTGGGGATCGGATGAAGGTCATGTCCTTGCCTACGGACGAGTTCATTCGCCGCCTCCTGACCCATGTCCTGCCCTCCGGCTTCCATCGCATTCGTCACACTGGCTTTCTCGCAAATGGCATAAGACGTGCGCGGATCATTGAAATCTTTGTGCGCGGACAATTGGCAAGATCTCGCGCACCGCCATGGAAGGATGCGGCATGATGAGCCCATCATACCCGACCTTGCAAATGCAGAGCATCGGACAAATCAATGCGGCCTGTCATCAAGAATTTGAGCTCGCGTGCAACGATAAAGAGAAAATGAAACGCCATTCAACAATAACTGGCCTGAGAAACTGGCTGGAATGCTCTCTTCTCCGTCAGATCGGAGCCACAAAGGCACAACTCATCGCAAGCCCCTAGCTTACTATCACCATAGAAAATCCAACCCGCGCTTTCCTCCTTGTCAGATTTATCGCAGCTGGATGAAACGCATCCAGCAGCAACAAACCTTAGATAAAAAGCTGGCCCTGCATCCGATGAATGTTTCTTTCGACCGCACTTGAGGCTGCGCTCGCCAGCTTCATAGTGATGATGCCGCTGACAATAAGAAGTGCAGCAAGAACTCGTGCAGACATGAAGGGGTTACCTAGAATTACGATTCCGACGACAAACGTGCCAACGGCTCCGTTTCCCGTCCAAATCAGATAGGCTGTTCCGAGCGGAAGTGTTTTCATCGCTACAGACAACATCTATTTCTTCGATAGGAAACATCCCTCACTTGCTGGAACCGATCTGGCAGCCTTCGTCTTTTTATCATTCCTTTATGTTCAGTCATCACTTGGTGTAGATATTCCGGTTGGCTCAGCTATGTTGCCTGATGCGGCAAGAACACCGCATAACATTTCTTGGCAAGTGGTTGGCAAATTTAGCAAATATTCAAACTAGAGTTGTCTAAACCAAACAAATGAGTGCTGTCTGATCGATCCCATATTGGCTGCATCATTCAGAAGATCTTTGAGGGAGAATAGAGTTTGTGGCCTTTGCATGCCGCCCCTTTGAGAAGTCTGCTCACCCCTTTTGTCTTTGCAATTCCATTTGCAAACTATGATGTAGGCCATCCAGTTGGACGCTTACGCTGTTGTGGGTCGCCGGGCATGGAGCGCCGTCCAGAGTAGCGACTGCTCTGTCCTCTTTGTCTACAAAAGTCTGCGAAACGGCAATGTCATAGTCGGTCTCATCGACCCGCACATGCAGGTGAAAGCTTGGCCAGCTTTTCGGAATACAAGGAGCGATAATCAGCGTTTTTCCTTCGCGCCTCAACCCAAGAATGCCAGAGATGCCAGCCTGATACATCCATCCGGCCGATCCTGTATACCATGTCCACCCTCCGCGTCCGACATGAGGCGCGACAGAATAGACATCTGCGGCAATCACATAAGGTTCCACCGTGTATCGCTCTGTTGCCTCTGGGGTTAGTGCATGATTGACCGGATTGACCAATGACAAAAGCGCATGTGCCTTCTCGCCTTCCCCCAGTTGAGCAAAGGCTAGGATCGCCCACATCGCAGCGTGAGTATATTGTCCGCCATTCTCGCGTAACCCCGGCGGATAACCCTGGATATAACCGGGATCACTGGCAGATTGATCGAAAGGGGGAGTGAACAACAAGGCCAAGCCCTCATCCCTGAGTACCAGATGTTGATCTAGAGACTGCATGGCCATTTGTGCGCGATCCCTGTCTGCCGCACCAGACAAGACAGCCCATGATTGGGCGATGGAATCGATTTTGCATTCTTCACTGGTCGAAGCCCCAAGCCAGAGGCCGTCATCAAAGGTTGCCCGGCGATACCATTCTCCATCCCAAGCCGTTTGTTCAAGAGACACGAGCAAGGAGGCTGCATGCGCAGTCCAGAGTTTGGCCCGGTCAGGGTCTCGTTTTTCAGCCAACGGTGCGAAAAGATCGATGCTCCGCAAAAGCAGCCAGCCGAGCCAGACGCTGGTTCCCTTGCCTGCTTCACCAACACGGTTCATGCCATCATTCCAATCGCCCGTGCCGATCAGCGGCAAACCGTTTTCTCCCGTTAACGCCAGACACAAATCCAGTGCACGGGCGCAATGCTCAAACAGGCTTCCTGTTTCGTCCGAAATGTCCGGCACGAAGAAGGCATCATGGGTCCCTGCCGCCAACAGAGGACCATCCAGAAACGGCAATTCCTCATCAAGAATGGCCTCATCCCCGGTTTGGGCTATATAAGTTGCCGTGGCAAAGGCAAGCCACACCCGGTCATCGGAAATATGCGTTCTGACCCCTTGGCCCGAATGAGGGAGCCACCAATGCTGGACGTCACCTTCCACAAACTGCCTTCCGGCAGCAAGGAGAAGATGCTTTCGCGTTTCCTCCGGTTGAGAGAAGGTCAGTGCGATATGGTCCTGCATCTGGTCTCGGAACCCATAGGCTCCACTTGCCTGATAAAATCCAGAGCGCGCCCAGATGCGACAAGCTTGCGTCTGATAGAGGAGCCAACCATTGAGCATGATGTCCATGGCACGATCGGGGGTTTTAACCTGAACCGCTCCCAAACTATCCTTCCAATAGCGTTGAACCCCGGACAGACACGCATCGATATCACAGGTGCGGTATTGGGTGATAACTTCACGAGCGCCCTCTCTGGTGCGACTTTGTCCAAGAAGGGAGACAAAATCATGGCTCTCACCCGGTTCCAACACAATGGTGGTGCGCTGTGCTGCACACGGATCAAGGCACGCACCCATGGTGCCAGAGAGTGCATTTTTACCTCTCATGGCTTCCGGATGGGCGAGGCTGCTGTTTCGTCCGATAAAGCCGGTTCGATCTGCGGTCCATTCCTGCTGAAGACCGTTAAAATCAGCAAATGCAACCCTATCGGGGAAGGCTGTATTCCACGGTTTGGTTGCAAACAGAGCGCCGGTATCTTCATCTCGCTCGCTTAGAATGAAAGGCTCGGACTTGACCCGGGATGAGCCCAGAACCCAGTCATTATAGAGGGTGACGGACAGGTGCCGCCTCCGGTTGGATCTGTTGGTCAATGTTAACTTGGAAATCCTGATCGGATCTGACAGAGGAACAAATTGCACCAGATTGGAATGGATACCACCTGCGGCATGCTCGAACGAGCTGTAGCCGAACCCGTGGCGCGTTATGTAGATGCCTTTGTCACGAATGGGCTGAGCGGTTGGACACCAAACCGCACCGCTTTCCTCATCGCGGATATAAATTGCCTCACCCGCAGGATCGGCAACCGGATCATTGGACCACGGCGTTAGCTGGTTCTCGCGGCTATTCTCTGCCCAGCAATATCCGCTCCCCGTCTCCGAGACCTGAAAGCCGAAATGTGGATTGGCAATCACATTGATCCATGGTGCAGGCGTAGTGTCGTTATCCTTCAGAGTGATGACATATTCTGTGCCATCTTTATCGAAGCCTCCAATCCCGTTGAAAAATTCCAGATCCTTTGGCTGAGGCAAGAGGTCCTGGTCTGAGACAATGACTGGAATAGGAGATGCACTGCCAACACCAGTCCTTGACGCTTGGTCCGGCTGGAAAATACGGCCCAATTGCTCAGATAGGGACCCGTGATTGGCTACAAGCGACACGCGCGCAACCGAAACCAGAAGGGATTTTGCTTCCAAACTGATCTGGTCTGAGCGCAGAAGCAAGACAGATCCTTGTTCATTTTCATTGCGGATCTGAGACGATCTCATTGCCGTTTGTATTGCGGACTGCAAATCCTGGATGTAGCTGGTTGAAAGATCGTTCAATATGATGAGATCAATATGGAGCCCTTTCATACGCCAATAGGCATAGGCACGAAGCAGCCGCCTCACGAGCGGCAAGCCATCCATGTCTGATATCCGTAACAGGACGATGGGAAGGTCTCCGGAAATTGACAATGGCCACAGCGCTGATTGGCGTCCAGCCCCACTGGCGACCACTGAAGCAGACGCACGGAATCGGGCATCTGAATAGAGAAGTGCCGAGGTCAAACTCTGGAAATCTGCCGCATCGCTTGAAGACACGTTCAGGTGGCGCAATTGCACCTGCGCCTGTGTCCAAGCCAAAGTTTTTGCTCGATCATAGGAATTGTGGTCGTGATGCTTATCAAGCAAATTCATCAACTCGGAACGAGACGCTGCCACCAACGTCCAAAAAGTGATGTGCAATGTTTCGCCGGGAGCGATGCTGACCCGATGCCTTAGGGAAAAGATCGGATCCAGAACTGTACCCGTTGTATTGGAAAGCGAAGCCTTGTCGTTTAAAGCTTTTGCGTTGGCAAGCGAGCGATTGCGCCCAAAAAACTTCAGCCTGTCCGTTTCATATTGTGGCTCTTGCGCTATTTCCCCTTCCACAATTGCAAAGTGAGTGGCCCAAACTTCAGGCTCGTCTGGTGAACGAAGACGACGATGTGCCAAGAGTCCCCCAAATTCGGGCAGATATTCCGTTTCAACAAACATCTTGGAAAAGACCGGATGAGCGGCATCCGATACCGGGGAAGCAAGAACCAACTCGCTATAGGACGTGACTTCAATATGACGCGCTCTTAGCCCCGCATTGGAGAGCGTTATCCGTCGCACTTCACCATCATCTTCACCCGAAACCAGCACATCCATTCGGCAGGAGAGCAATCCGTTGCGGCAGGAATACTCTCCATAATCCTCAGCAAAGACCGCTTGCTGTTGTTTCAGGTCTCGTTTGGCCAAATGACCGGCAGGAGACCAAACAGAACCGGAATCGACATCTTTTAGGAAGATGAAAGACCCGAAATTTTCATGGGTGGAATCCTCACCCCAGCGCGTGATGGCAATCTCACCCCACCGGCTGTAACCGGCGCCGCATGCTGTCAACATCACACTATAGCTGCCATTTGAGAGCAAATGGGTAATTGGTGCCCCAACCAGTGGAGACTTGAAGCGCCGGATTGTGGGCTCGTTGAATATGGCCTCTTCAGTTGAGGCTTTCACTTCTTCGGCTCCGGGATGAACCAGAGACACATAACGCGGCCTGCGTTCTTGCAACAAAAGTTCGCTGGCCATGATGAACGGATCGCTGTGAAAACGGGATCGTATGAGCCCGTCATGCATAACGTTGGCGATGGCAACAATGGTCATGCCCTGATGATGGGCCATCACATTGCGGACGATTGCCACTTTCTGCCCATCGGGCAATCGGGATTGCGTGAAATCCAGGGCCTCATAAAATCCGTAAGGTCCGCATCCTCCCAGATCAGCGATCCGATCATAGTTGATCGAGGCATTGCGGGCGTCGAACATCGCGGCCAACCCCGTCGCATAGGGAGCAATCACACGGTTCTCTGAAAGCCCGCGCTTCAACCCCAGACCGGGAACCCCAAAATTGGAATATTGATAGGTGAACTCGATATCCCGGGCGTTAAACGCTGATTCAGAGATGCCCCAAGGTAGGTTCAGCTTTCTGCCATAGCCTTGCTGAAGCGCCACAACGCGACGGTTGGTGTCATTGAGAAGGCTATCAGTGGGAGCCTGCATCACCAGAGAAGGCATCAGATATTCAAACATCGATCCTGACCAGGAAACAAGGGCAGACCCATTTTTGTCTGGCGTCGATTGTCGTCCGAGTCTAAACCAGTGGCGTGTCGGAATATCCCCTTTTGCGATGGCTACAAAGCTCGCAAGATTGGCTTCGGAGGCGAGAAGATCATAGCAATTCTCATCAAGCTTGTTCTCGGCACGCGCATAACCGATGGAGAGCAGTTTCCGCTTTTGGACAAAGAGGAATGTGAAATCCATAGCCAACGCCATGGTTCGCGCTTCATCAGCCATAGCGTCCAAACGAAGGCTCAAATGATCCCGCACCTCTGGGGAAGCGGACAGGTCTCTTTCAAACTCGCGAATTCTGCGCGATAGCGCTGTGGTCCAGTAGACCAGGTCCGGCATACGGTCTTTTTCCGGAATAATGGAAACCTCATTTGCCAGCACAACCGATTTTCTTGCAATACGGCCCAATCTTGGCGCGATTACCTCTAGGTCCTGAGCCCCATTTAGTCCGGACTTGAGTTCTTCATATAGCAGGCCAAGGCGTTGAGTGCTGGCAGACTTGACCATGACGGTCTCAAACGCCTCAAGCGCCAACATGAGCGTGTCGTTCATTCCCAATCGCACTGTAGCAATGGGTAAGTCAGCTTTCCATTCAACACATGCTCTTGACAGAGCGATCAGATGGCCAGCAAGGTTTCCGCTATCCACCGTGGAGACATAAGCCGGTTCGAGAACCTTTAAGTTGGTTGTGTCATACCAGTTGAAGAAATGTCCGCGGAATTGCTCCATGCGATGCAGGGTTTCAAAGCAAGATTCCAGCCGTTCGACAGTCTCGCTTTTTCCTGCCCACCCGAAATCATAGGCCGCACCAGCGGATAGAAGATAAAGCCCGATATTTGTCGGAGATGTCCTGTGTGCGATGACAGGCTTGGGGTCTTCCTGAAAATTGTCAGGAGGAAGCATATTGTCAGCGGGAGTGACAAACCTTTCGAAATAGCGCCAGGTGCGGCGTGCTATCGCGCGCAGACACTCTTTCTCAGTCGGTGTTAATTCGGCGTTATTTGCCTTGTCAGATGTGCGGCTGATCTTAAAAGCAACGAGGGGAGCGATAAGCCAAAGACAGGCAAAGACTCCCGTGATCGGCAATGACTGAAGGGACAAAGCAGCCAGTCCCGCGATCATGACAAGGCCCAACGCTGTTCCGCCGATCATTAGTCGGTAAAACCCCGAAAGCTTCAGTTCACACGCAAGCTCTGCCTGAGCCGCAGTAACCCACTGCAGCATATGGCTGTGCGTCACATAGAGTCTCGTGACTGATTTTATAATGGCGCGCCCCATCATCGCGGCCTGATGAGGCAGGAAGACAAGCGACAACAAGGTCTTGATTGCCGCTGCATTGAATTCCGCTCCCAGCATTTGGAAATGGCTATTGATGCGTATCCCCATATTCCTGGGAATAACGGCAAAGAAGCAAGATACGAATTCGGGAATAGCCACGGCACAAAGAACGAAACACGTGCCCAACAGAGCCGACGAAAAGGGCAGCATCCAAACCAGCCCGAGACACGCCAACAAGGTGGGAGCAACCAGAGATCGCCTTAAATTGTCAAGAATTTTCGCGAAGCCGATCAGATCTACCGACTTAATATGGCTGGGCCATGCCAATACCCACGGGAGCAATTGCCAATCGCCTCGGACCCAGCGGTCTTGGCGTTTGCATGCCACATCGTAGCGAGAGGGAAAATCGTCGATGACTTCAATGTCTGAAACCAAGCCTGAACGAACGAATATCCCTTCGAGCAGATCGTGGCTGAGGACAGTATTCTCCGGAATGCGATTGGCCAGAGCCGCCTCAAAGGCATCAACGTCATAAATACCCTTGCCGGTATAAGAGCCCTCGCCAAACAGATCCTGGTAGACATCGGAAATGGCCGAAGAGTAAGGGTCTATGCCTCCGGGTGCGGAAAAGACCCGGTGAAAAAGCGTGTTCTTCCCCTTTGCTGTCAGCGTAGGGGTTACGCGTGGCTGAAGAATACCGTAGCCGTGAATAATGCGTTGTGTCTTTTTATCGAAAATCGGACGATTGAGGGGGTGAGCCATTTTACTGATTAGCTTGCGGGCGGCATCCCTTGGCAATCGGGTGTCGGCATCCATCGTGATTACATAGCGAACTTTGTCCGGCACCCAAGGAATTGTGCCATCGAGAGCGTTGAAAGTGGTGTCCTTTGCCCCTCGCAGCAATTGGTTGAGCTCTTGCAGCTTTCCGCGCTTGCGCTCCCAGCCCATCCATTTGCCTTCAGACGCATTGAACTGCCGATCTCTAATGAGAAGAAGAAAGCGTTTGCCAGCTACGCCTGCTCCATAGCGTTCGTTCAGTTGCAATATCGCGGCCTCGCCATCAGCGATCATGGCAGATTCCGCAGCGATGAACTTCTGGTCAGCATCCGTACGATCGAGCAGCAATGCAAATGTGAGATCGTCTTCCGGGCCGGACAGATAATGGATTTCGAGGTGTTCGATCTGCCTGAGAAGCTCTTCCGAATTGCTCAGCATGGTCGGGACGACCACCATGGTTCGCGAGTCTATGGAGACGCCGTGCTCAAACTCCATGCTGGGCAGGATCACCGCGCCAAAGCTCCAGGTCACGAACCGGTTTACGAATGCTGTCGAAACCTCCGTTGCGGGAATGAAGCCGGCCAAACAAAGCAGAATCCCGACCGGGATACTTGAGATATTCAAAGCCCAAATGCATGCCCAAAGCATCATGAGGGCAAGACAGGAGATAAGACCGACATAGCCGCCAACGCCCAACCGTTGACTGAAGCGGAGTATCGACAGGCGCATGGGGGGCTTGAAGTCTATTTTGGTTTCCAGCAGCGGTCGCCCTTCCGAAAGCAAATAGTAACCGGGATCTGAGAGGCGGCTGTCTGGCGCATCTGTGCTGACCACGCTTGATACCAACGCCATGACCTGTCTCGTCACCTCGATTTCCGATAAAGGCGATCTGCGTGCCAGAACCTCAATAGCGTTGCGATACATGTCCCGCGTTGCAAAGTCCATCAGAGCAAAAGTTCCGCTTTTTCTCAGTTCAGCATCAACCAGATTCACGCTTTCAAACGCGTCCGACCACTCAATGCCTGAAATAAGGCGCAAACTGGTTATTATGTTACGGACGGACAGGTTGGAGGCGCCAAGATTTTGTTGAGAGCGCAAAACAACTTCATCAATAGAGCAGCCTTCGCTGGATAGGCGTTCTTCAAGCCAAGCCAGTATGGGTATGTCATCTGCATCATGATCACGCAGGCGCTTGGCCAGCTGCGCTGCAAACCGTTCAGGCAAAGGGGCTGATGAAATCCCGGCCAGAGCAACATCAGAAGCGATTTTCTTCACCAGCACCTGATCGACGAGGGTGTCTGCCGCAATACGGCTGTTTCGTCCGGCGACGATCTGATCTGCCAAACGTCGGAGATTTTCTATCAACACAATACGGAGCGTAATCGGAAGCGCCCAAAGCTCGCCCATGGAAAGCGGATGGATTGTTTGATAGGCACGAATAAATCGTAGAAATATCTCGGGATCAAAATGACTGTCTGTATGGGCAACAAAGGCCCAGGCTATGCCGAATACGCGAGGATAGCCAGCCAAGGGTCCATCAATCAATTTGGGCAGCTGTTGATAGTAGCTTGGAGGGAGGCTGCTTTTAATGGCGCGAATCTGCTCATCTACCAGATAATAATTATCGAGAAGCCACTCCGCAGCGGGAACCAAATTCTGTTGGTTTTCCAACTCTTCAGCGTTGGAAAGATAAGCTGCATGAATCGCATTGGCATTCTCTTTGAGGCGCTTTTGCAGCGTGGGCACTCTTGGAGGGGTTGGCGAAACCACTTGTGCAACTGCGAGCGTTTTCGCATGAAGTTCCAGCCGCTCGGCACTGAACAATTCTTCTCTGATTGGAGAGGTGTCTCTCCATGGCTTGGAGGTTTGTCTATTTAGATTGGCAAGAAATGAACGAGGTATCATTGTAACCCTTTCACACTGTGCCACTGGCATGACAAAGCAATACAGAAACCAATGGCCGCTGGCAGTCATTTCGCTTGAGAAAATTGGGAGACAAGAAGAATGATCTGCTTCTTTCCATGCGAACGCACGGCATGAAGCCCGGACCACTTGCCAGAGGTCATCTATGCAAGCTATCAGCCTTTAAAAAATGCCGCACTGATCGAGGTTAATGCCGCGGAGCAAGCCCAAGCGTGGAAACGAGTAGTCCGGTTGGTCTATGTCAGCAGAGGGCCGGCCTGATCGAGGTAAGATGAGTCAAAATCAGCAAATGCGACCAAGCGATCATAATTGTCAAAAACCACCTGCCCATTGCGAAAAGTCGCCATTCCGACTTCTCGCAACTGTCTCAAGACTCGATTGACATGCACAGCACTCAGGCCCAGCGCGTCGGCAAGAAGAGGTTGAGTGAGCGGGCAGGTAAAGCCGGTTTTGCTGCCAGCGCCTATGAGAGAAAGGCGGGTCCCTAGCTCAAGAAGAAAATGGGCCATGCGTTCTGCAGGATTGCGACGTCCAATATTGACCAGATGCTCAACCACCATGGCCTCGTCCCTGGACAATGCCCAGAGCAAAGCCATGGCAAGCCGTGGGTGTTGAGCAAAGGTATCGAGAAGGCGAGGTATCAAGATTTCACACACTTCAACTTCTGTTATGGCTTCGATATTGTGATCAGAAGTGTGAAACAAAACACTTCTTACTCCCAAAAAATCACCCGGTATCTGGAAATCAACTATTTGCCGGGTCCCGTCAGCCTGAATTTTGTAGGAGCAGACCCAGCCACTCATCAAAATGAAGGCAGCCTGATTTGACTGACCTTGATGCACCAGATCCTGCCCAACTCGAACTTTCCTGCTCTGTTTGAGAAGTTGTCCCAAAATCTCCAGTTCTTGTTCGGAAAGTCGAATGAAAGCGCTTAGTTTTTCTGCAATTGGCGTGTTCAGGATCGTCTTCATAGCATCGCCACGCTTTTGGTCTTCAGAGAAATACCTCAAGATGCTGATCTTGATCAGTCCATCATATCCGAATGTTTGGGAAGATAGGAGAAATAAATAGGCGCCAAATTCTTGATGGGACTAAAACATGACAGAGACACAACTTGTTGCTGGGGAGGCGGCTCTTTCGATCTGCGAGTCGCTTCTTTTGGCGCTGAATGATCAAAAGATCATGACGGAAGCCCAGGTCCTTGGGGTTTTGGAAGATGCGGCGGCTGCACATGAGAATGCGATTAAAGACGCTTCGGATCCCGAAGCCCATCGCCAGATCTCGGATCTGATCCGCAAGATCTCTTCCAAAGGCAATTCGGTCCGCGACCTATAGCAGACCATCGTGACTTGTTAGGGGTGATTGGGCGTCGCTTTACCCAAAGAGCGCCTGTTTCTAAACCCTGTTCATTGAGATGGCGCGGCAGCAAATTGAAACTTTCGAAGATTATATAATGCCGCGCCTTCTCAAGCAACCATCTACTTCAGAGGAGGACCAAATGCAAAGCCGCGTTACAACCTCAATTATCCATTTCGATCATCCATTTCAATTTCCCGGATCCGACAAGACTTACCCTGCGGGAGACTACGCGCTTGTTCGAGAAGACGAGGCAATAGAAGGCATCTCATGGATGGCATATCGCTGCAAATCAATTTGCATCGATGTTCCCTCCATCGGCTGGGCCAAAGGCCAAACGGAACGCTACACCGTTGGTCAAGACCAATTGACCGCCATGGTCGAGCGGGATAGGCGAACCGCCGATCGCCCTTGCGCCTAACCCTGAATCTTGAAGGGTGATGCAAGCAATGAGGCAACCATTCGGAGCCGTCATATTCTCAAACCGGTTACAAAGTGAAGGGGAGATCAATGAAGAAAATGAACGATAAAATGCATTCGAAGCAGCATCAGATGACACTGTGCCTATGGGTGGACGAAGGAGGTGCCATTGAGAAAATCGGCAATATTGACACATATGGCCAGCATCAAGAAACCGATGGTTTCTGGACCATCGATACCACCGACAGCATGGCGACCGCCTGCCGAGGCGGGAGGATCGATATGTCGCGCAGCGTGTCGTGCGCGATTGCGCGGTCTATAGACAAACCGGAAGAAAGCCTGCTGCAGCTGCTAACCGTTGGCATCCTTCCAAAAGCCAGCAAGGGAAGCCCGTTTTTCAGCCGTAGATCATCATGGGCTTAGTCTTTCCAAACCAGACCTGCAACGTGGATGAAGAGGCAGGGATCGTGCGATTTTCCGGATATGATGGCATTATGGAAATCCGCTTTTCAATGACACTCGAGACACTTGATCTTCTGATGAAGGCCAATAACCAACAGAGCCAACCCTACAGGCAAGCCTTTGCGAACCTTAGGTCCGGCATTCAGGATGTTGCGATGCGTGCCTATGGCAGGACACGAAAATCTTTCTACAGACTAGGGCCAGATTCAGGCTTCTAGGCGTGGGGTCGGCTCTTTCTCATTGGCATTCTCTTGGGGCTGATCGTCGGGATACCGGCTGCCAGATAGCATACCCAAGCCGTAAATAGTCTGAAGAGGCTAACCTTGATCAGTACCTGTGCTGCAGATGCGAAGTAACCTGCCCATAGAAAAGCGGCACTTTTGCCGCAGGAGAATGTAAAATGAATACCCCTGAATGGCTAAAACCTGGACTATATGGAGCAGTGATTGGCGCGGTATGCGTTAGTGTTGTCGGATTTTCGTGGGGTGGCTGGATGACAGCCTCTGCCTCCAACAAAATGGCAATGTCCATGGCTCATGACGATGTGATTGCAGCCCTTGTTCCTGTCTGTCTCGATCAGTCTGAAAAAGACTTGAATCGTCAGGCAACCTTGACCAAAGTCAATAGTGCTTCCTCCTACAATCGCCGCGACGTTGTCATGGATAGTGGCTGGGCCACTGTGCCCGGCGCTGAAAAGCCGAACCGTGATTTGGCTCAAGCTTGCCTGATTGCGCTCAAGCTCGACGAATAGCAATTCAGACACTGGTTGTCTTTCATCTCGATCTGTGGTGAGCAAGAATACTCGGCTCTGCCAGTCCAGTATGAAGACAACCGGGTCCCAATTGCCGCGACGCAAAGAACTCCCATCCAAAGTCTCGTGCTTTTACGCCGCTTTCCCAGACAATCGGCCTTAACAGACAAATGCCTTGGAGGCGATATATATGCGCATCAATCTTGGCTGCCAGCTCCAGTTCAGCTTTCCACAAGAGACGCCAATGGTCGCGGTTCTGAACGTCCATTACTCCCACTTTGGCGACTTGGAACGTCCTGATTTTATGGTTTCTTCGCCAAGTGTACCGTTGGAAAGTTACCGGGATGGCTTCGGAAACTGGTGTACCAGACTGATCGCTCCCAGCGGTGACTTCGAACTGAAGACGGACGGGATCTTCCTCGATAAAGGGGAGCCCGATCCAATCGCGCCTGGCGCCATGCAATTTGATGTTCAGCATTTGCCTGCCGATACGCTGGTCTATCTATTGGGAAGCCGATATTGCGAAACAGATCTTCTGTCTGAAGAAGCCTGGCACCTGTTTGAGAATACCGCGCCCGGCTGGGCACGTGTTCAGGCAATATGTGACTTTGTCCATGGCCATGTCACTTTCGGATATGAACATGCACGAGCGACGCGTACCGCGTTTGAAACAATGACGGAACGCAGAGGTGTCTGTCGCGACTACACACATCTTGCCATCGCACTTTGCCGCTGCCTCAATATACCGGCACGTTATTGTACCGGCTATCTCAGCGATATTGGAGAGCAAGGCCCAGATCCTCCCGGCGATTTTGCCGCATGGATGGAGGTCTATCTGTCTGGTCGCTGGTGGGTTTTTGATCCGCGCAATAACACGCGGCGCATCGGCCGCATTCTGGTGGCGCGTGGACGCGATGCCGCGGACGTCCCTCTGACACAGACATTCGGCAAGAACACCCTGGTGAATTTCAGTGTCTGGGCCAATGAAGTTCAGGAAAATGAGGGGGGAATGACGCTTCGCGTTCATGGCCCGAATTGAAGATCAGTCAAAATGAACTCCAAAACACTTTTTTCAAACAAAGGATAAACATGATGTCTTTCAAAGATCTGACAACCCGGGCTGCTGAAGCCGAAAAGACCAAAGAAACGGATGCAAAATTAAAAGACACAAAGGTCATACCGATCAGTGTTGGCCCCAAGAAAGCCGCCCAAGAGCAGCAGAAGCCAAAAGGCTGAACTTTCGCCTCTAGTCGGTGCGCGCAGACGATGAGCGCGCATCATTTCAACCGCATAAGCTTCTCTGGCCAATGCCATTGTTCAAAGATGCTCCGTGTAATGACGATCGAAGGAAAGAGCATGCCTGACCATAGCAATGGGTCCAACAATGAAGGACCGTGGAATCCGAAGGGCCGTCCAAACCCCGGCAACTTCAGCGCTCTCTTCGGACAGGGAGGCTCGCAATTGGGAGGGTTATTCCCCAACGGTCCGCCCTCCTTGCGCACTGTGATTATCGCTGGAGCCGCGGTTCTTGCGGCACTGTTTGCATGGTCATCATACTTCACTGTTCCAAGTGACTCGATTGCAGTCGTACAGCGATTTGGAAAATACTCTTCAGAAGTCCCTTCGGGTCTCCATTTCAAGCTTCCCTTCGGGATAGACATAGCAACGATTGTCCCGATCAAGCGCCAGTTGAAACAGGAATTTGGCTTCACCACACCGGGTGCCCACGATGCCTATCAAACCCCGACAGACGGTCGTCTGGAAACAGAAATGGTCACCGGAGATCTGAACGCAGCTCTGGTGGAATGGGTTCTGCAATACCGGATTTCGGACCCGGTCAAGTTCTTGTTTGAGGTGCGCGAACCCCGGGCGACCCTGCGCTATGTGTCTGAATCTGTCATGCGTGAGGTGGTAGGCGATCGCACGGTCGATGAAGTCATCACCATTGGGCGACAAGAAATTGAAAGTGAAGCCTTATTGAAGATGCAGGCGCTTTCGTCAAAATATGCAATGGGCATCAGCATCGATCAGGTCCAGCTCAAGAATATCAATCCTCCCGGTCCGGTTCAGTCTTCCTTTAACGAGGTGAACCAGGCTCAACAGGAAAAAGAGCGGCTGATCAATGAGGCGCGACGCGAATATAACAAGGTTATTCCCCTTGCTGAAGGCGAGAAGGATCAGCGGATCCGAGAAGCTGATGGATATCGGCTGAAACGCGTCAATGAAGCCGAGGGAGATGCTGCCCGGTTCTCCGCGCTCTATTCCGAATACAAGAAGGCTCCCGAGGTCACCCGCCGCCGGATTTATATAGAAACCATGCAGTCTGTTCTTCCTGGCATCAAGTCCAAGATCGTAGTCGATCAGACGACAGGTAGCATTTTGCCGCTCCTCAATCTTGGTAGTCAACAAGGAAGCCAGCCATGAAAATCACATCTGCAATTTTAGGACTGGTCACCATTGCTTTGGTCTTTGCTGTCAGTGGGTCGTTATACACCGTCAGCGAAGTGGAACAGGCCATCGTTACCCAGTTTGGCAAGCCTGTGGGCAAGCCGATTGTCACGGCCGGTTTGAAGATGAAAGTCCCCTTCATCCAGGAGGTTCATCCTATCGACCGTCGCGTTCTGGAATGGGATGGCAGCCCCTCGGATATGCCCACCAAGGACAAGCTCTATATATCGGTAGATCTCTTTGCACGCTGGCGAATTGTCGAACCACTTCAGTATTTTCTGCGCTTGCGGGACGAGCGTAGCGCTCAGTCTCGCCTTGACGACATTCTTGGTAGTGAGACCCGCAATGCGGTTGCCAAGCATGAGTTAATCGAGATCATTCGAACAACCAAGGATCGAACCCCCTTGCGCGACACGCTCCTGACGGACGAGGAACGAGCGCAGGATATCGGCGCACTGGTGCCAATCAGCAAAGGCAGAGCCCTTGTGGAACGACAGATATTTGAGGCTGCAGCGCAGAAAGTTGGTGTCTTCGGTATTGAGCTTCTTGATATCCGCTTCAAGCGCATCAATTATAACGAAAGCGTTCGGCCAAAGATCTATGACCGCATGATATCCGAGCGACGCCAGATTGCTGAGCGCTTCCTGTCTGAGGGAAACGGAGAAGCGGCTCGCATTCGAGGTAATCGCGTTAGAGATCTGAACAAGATTCAGTCTGAGGCCTATCGAGCGGTTGAGGAGATCCGCGGCGTGGCGGATGCGACCGCCGCCAACATCTATGCGAAGGCATACAATACCGATCTCCAAACCATTGAATTCTATGAATTCACCCGCACGCTGCAGGCCTACAAAGACATCATTTCCGGAGAAACAACCCTCGTTCTTTCAACGGACAGCGACCTCTTCAAGTTCATCAGAACAATGAAAGCGGCTACTCTTTCGGAGACAACTCCGTCTTCGACACCCCCCAATGGGGTTCTGGGAACAAAGGGGCAAGATCAATAGCGACGATCTTCTGTTCACAGTCATTTGCCTGTCAGATGGACATCTCCGTTCTTGAGAATAGTGTTCAGAGTTGCAAGGCGTCCAACTTGGATCAGCAGAAAAAGGTACGGTTTGTATCTCGTCAAAGGAGCGGACTACTATCGGCTCGGAGGGCCTCGTGTATCCAGAAATGTCTAGTCTTTCAGCGGGAAGCTTCCACATTTGGATGACATATGCGTTGGTGATTGTCGCGATCCTTGGGTTTGCGATTGATCGCATTAAAGCTGAAATAACGGCTCTCGTCCTTTTGATTGCCTTGTTGCTACTGTTTGAACTCATTCCGTTGAGAAGTGGTGACGGAAAAGTCCTTCTGGATACCAAAGACTTATTGGCGGGATTTGCTAATCCCGCCCTGATCTCCGTACTGGCGCTGCTTGTTCTTGGCAATGGTTTGTGGAGAACAGGAGCATTGGACTGGGCAATCAAACAGTTGTTTCAACGAACGGGAAGAAGTTACAAGAGTGCGATTTTTATTTGCTTCTTTGTCGTGTTCATAGCCAGTCCTTTTGTCAATAACACGCCTGTCGTAGTAATCTTTATTCCGATTCTTGAAACCGTGGTTAAGCGGTTTTCTCATTCACCGAACAGAGTCATGATGCCATTGTCTTTCATCGCCATTCTGGCAGGCATGACGACATTGGTTGGGTCTTCCACCAACTTACTGGTGTCTGGAACCATGGTGGAATTGGGGCAGAAGCCACTTGAATTCTTCGGGTTCTTTGTGCCGGGGCTTGTTCTCGCCGGGGTGGGCCTGATGTATCTCTTGATTGCCACCCCTCTTTTGCTACCAAGGCGATCCTCGCCCGCCCGACGGTTCATATCAGGCAATCATCGAAGATTCATCACACAGTTCACGGTCGGCAACGAAGCGAAGCTGATCGGGGCTCGCATTTGCTTCAACATTCTGAGAATCCGGGGGGCACGTCTTATTCTTGTACTGAGGGGAGAACAGCGCCTCATTCCGCCCTATCAAGCGCTCGCAATCTGCGAGGGCGATACCCTTATTGTTATGGGAACACACGATGCTTTGGCTGAAGCCCAGACCAGATTTCCAAAGCTAATGCTTACAACATCAGGCAAGGAGGCTCTTCCTTCCAGCAAACCGGAAAGCAGGGCTTTTCTCTCAAACAATCAAATTGTCGTCGAGATCATGATTGCTCCAGGCTCACAACTCATTGGCCTCTCTGTTGAAGAGGCCAATTTTCGCTCTCGTTATGGCTGCCTTGTTCTTGGAGTGGAACAACATTCTCGAATAACCCGCGTTCTAACAGGGAGAACTCTTCTGGAAGGTGATGTCCTGGTCGTGCAGGGAGATCATCAATCCGTAGAACGGTTACGGCAACACTCTGGAGTTGTCGTGCTTGATGGCACCGCACGACCTTTGCCCGGCATCGGAGCGGCAAAGATGGCGGGAGCAATTTTTGTTGGCGTCGTCCTTCTCAGCGTGTCCGGCATCCTACCAATCGCAGCAGCTGCAGTCTTCGGCGTTATGCTTATGCTCCTGACCGGAGTGCTGACACTCGACCAAGCAGCGAACTCTCTAGATCGGAAAATTTACTTGATGGTGGGAGCTTCATTGGCTCTTGGCTTGGCCATGCTAAAAAGCGGTGCAGCCGCTTATCTTGCTGATGGTGTCATCGGATTGATTGGAAACGCCGGGCCTGCCGTCATCCTTTCGATGTTGTTTCTCCTGGTAGCTATTCTCACGAATGTGCTATCCAATAACGCGACAGCAATCTTGTTCACACCAGTATCCATAGAGTTGGCGACTGGACTAGACGCGGATCCATTGCCATTCGCATTGGCCGTTTTGTTTGGAGCAAACTGTTCATTCGCAACGCCTATAGGCTACCAGACTAATCTACTTGTTATGGGGCCAGGATATTATCATTTTAGCGATTTTGCGCGTGTGGGATTGCCACTAATTGTCATTTTATGGGCAACCTTCAGCATATTTATGCCATGGTTCTATGGATTGTAGCCCCCACTGAATGAGCAATTCAGCGTAGACAATGAAAAGCCCTGTTTCCTTTCCCTCCAAAATTTCTTTTTGGGTGGCCTCAATCCATTAGGTGTTATATCCCGCCGTTTTAAGCTTGGTTATAAGCCCTTTGGCGTATGTGGTGGCGCGTAGGTCTAGTGGGCACTCTTGCGCAAGTTGAAAGCCATACTCTCCCGCCGCAGCTGTTTTTGTGATGATCTCGGCTACCCTGTTGCCGTCAAAAACCGCTTTGGCGATTTTTTCCCGCTTATCTTCGGCCAGCTTTAGGGATTTATTGGCAGGGGTGAACTTCATGCGAGGTAGTCTTTCGTTACGTCAATTCTGTTGTGTCCCAGCTCATTAGAGAGGGTCAGTCATGCCGCCCTATCTAAGCGCCGCTTCACCAAGGTCCTCAACGCGCGGTTAGTGACATTTTGAGATTATGGGGTACAACTGCCCACACACTCTCAACGCATGGTACGATACAGATGCGCTGAAATTAAGTAGTGACATGTTTTGGGGAAAACTTCGACTGATGGGAACCGAGATTCAACTTACAATAGCTGGTGTATCTTTATCCTACGCCAAGAACCACATAGGTGTAGACTTCGGCTTTCTGTTCCAGGACGGTGACACAGCGCGCCGAAAGTTGGATGGGATCAACTACGAGTATTACGAAGATCACCCTGAAGAGGCCGCAGATCTCGATGAGTTCGAGGAAGTGTTTGCCCGGCCTCTATCGCGTGTATTGCCCCGCCTGCATCTTTTGGGGTTTACGATCGAGACGGCACGCGCTGAGTACGAAGCGGTAATAGCCGAAGCACAGGAAATCGACTCCTACAGAACCCCTCCGGAAGAGCCTAACCTTCTGACCTTTGACGAATATTGTTGTCTGGCCTGTCGCTATCCGTTATCGACCCTCAACGATGGAGCCGAATTTGACGACGACGAAAGGGCCAAAGGAAAGCTGGTATCCGACGAGGATTTCCAACGTCTACCTTGGACGGAAAACTCCAATACGTTTTGGTCCGAGACAAGCTATTTCGGCGCGAAAGTAGCTATTCTCAGTGCATCGTCGATGCTTCTGGTTTTTGCCCTCAATCCCGCCAATCTAAGTGTCGATGTCGTCTGGGAGTTTGGTCCGCTGGTCCATTCAGGTTGGGAGCCTCGCAACCTCTTTCAACCCGGTGCAAGGCGGAATCAAAAAGTTCTAGTCGCTACCGAGGGCGCATCGGATGCTCGGATCATAAAACGCGCCCTCGACATCTTGCGCGCTGATGTCGCTGACTTTTTCAGTTTCGTAGACGTCGACGAGCGGCACCATTTTTGGGGAACGGGCAACCTCGTCAAATTTGCAGAAGGGCTTCTCCGCATCGACATACACAACAAAGTGCTCTTCGTTTTCGATAATGATGCGGAAGGCGTGGATGCCTATAAGAAGCTCGATGCTCTCAACCTACCACCTAATATGCGATCAATGTTGCTGCCCAAACTCGATGAATTCCGACAGTTTCCAGCGCTTGGTCCAGAGGGTATTAATATTACCGACATCAACGGGCGAGCGGCGGCGATCGAGTGCTATCTCGATCTGAATTTGCCTAATCGGCCGCCTGCGCAAGTTCGCTGGAGCAACTATAAAAAAGATATTGATGCTTGGCACGGAGCCTTAGAGTTCAAAGAAACTTACCAGAGGCACTTTGACAAGCAGCCATCCGAGGCACTTAGAGAGGGTCCGTACGAAACGTTAAAATTACTAAAATTGCTGGACTCCTTGATCGCCGAGGCTGCGTTGCTAATACCCTCCGTAAGCGAAGTCATCTAAGTAAATCGAAGACCCGTTCTCGGGAAGTGTTTGCTGTTGCGAAAGGCCCCTACATTTTTAATGTCTTGATTGGGCTCGGAGAGGTCTGGTGCAATGCGTCATCACCGGAACACACTCATCCAGGCTCGCGTTTAGCAATGGCGGCCCATTCTTGCAGTTCGTCCAGACTTCACTCGATTGCCGCTATCAGTTTGCTGCCAATGTTCCCGAAGCGTCCCATGGAAACAGCTTGTATTGCTCAGTAATTTCCCAATTAGTGCAGCCTCAAGACGAGCTTTGCTTGCGCCAAGAGCGAATAGCAATCTGGGTATCAGACTTTGGAGTTTCTTCATTCCAGCGATCCCAGAAGGCTACGGTTTGGCTATCTGGTTTCATATTTGGCTCAGCAATACGAATTCGCGTAGGCAGCAGGCTAGCATCGCCAACAACGAGTGCTTCGCCGATATCCAAGACGGGCAATAGGTCCCCGAAGCTTCCGAGGCTATCTGGTAAAAGGCGCTTGATGACGCTTTGATCGTCGCCGTTGGTCAGGCGCATAGCGACCACGTTATTACACTGGCTGAGGACGGTTCGGTTCACTTCTGAAGGTCGCTGACTGATTACAACCAGCCCAATCCCGTACTTTCGGCCCTCTTTGGCAATCCGTTCAAATATCTCAACAGCAACTGCGTCAGAACTGTCCGCCTGCATACGCTCTGGGATGTACAGGTGGGCCTCGTCACACATGATTGCGATTGGATGGCGCTTTTCTGATTTTGTCCAAAGGCTCGTTGAGAAGACAATCTGAGCCAAAAGGCTCACCATCAGCGGCAGCACATCAGATGGCACCTCTGAAAAGTCGATGATTTTGATGCCGCCTTGATTGTTGTGTTGTGCGCCACGACCTGCGGAGATGGCGTGGACCATCCTCTCGAGCCAAGCCATGTCCATACATTCAGGTGGAGGCTGGAACAGGAAAGCTAGGCGGCGGTCATGCCTTTTGGCTTCCAGACGACCGATCAGCCGGCTGAGCTTGCCGTAGTATGGGCCCTGCTTATCTGCCCGAGCTCCGGGTACCATTTCTTCATCCAGTTGCTGAAGCTTCTTTAGGACGTCATTGATATCGAAGGGCACCGGACTGTCGATCGTGAAGTTTTCAAGGACATCTTTGTGCACGACTGGGTCAAGTGAACTCTTTTTCGCGTCAACGATGGTACGAGTCATGATCATTGACTGGTTCGGCGCATTCTGATCACTTCGGTCTACAAACATCGACAGTAAGGCTTCATAGCCCAGCAACCAGTATGGCAAGTGCAAGACTCCGTCTGCCAAACCACGAGCATGTTCTATGTCTGATGGTCCGGCGATCCGAAGGTGCCTAAAGGCTTCGCCTTTTAGCGGGCGATATTCGCCATGAATATCGAATAAGACGGCATTCGCTTGCGGCAATTCGGCTATCTGATCGAGCAGCCGAGCTGTTGTCCAAGACTTACCAGAGCCAGTGCTTCCAACTATGACCGCGTGGCGCTGAAAAAGTTTGTTCCCATTGAGATAGGCAGTAGCTTCTTCATCCAACGTGAAATGACCCAAGGATAACTTCGGGCCGTCTGTGTTTACATCGGAGATAACTTGCATAAATTTAGTAAGCCGTTCACCTTCCAAAGAAAAACAGTTTGCGTCGATTTCAGGAACGGTCTCAAGGGTGCGGCGAAACACATTCGCAGCACTACCGACCCGGTCGAGTAGTGTGCCGATGAGGGTAATTTTTACGAGGTTATTCTCGTTTGGTACAAGGCCTTCATCGTCAGGATCGGCCTCCACCAGTTCGCGCGTATCTGGCTTCCTTGTTATCTTCACGACAATACCAATCAGGTGCTGGCCAGGCTTGCTGCTTTGGAGAACGACCAGCCGGTTGACTTGGAGACGCTTGAGCCGATCTAGGTCATCGACGCGAATAGTGACGGCAGCAGTGTCGACTGAAATGACGCTTCCGAGAGCTTCTATGTCGGCGAAATCAAAAATAGACATATGGAATACCTAAAGGACTAAGTTGTTGAAGCCGTCGATTGACCAAAGATCTGGTGTCGTGACATCGACACCTTCCGGAGCAGTGGGCGAGTAAACTCTGCTCCCGATTCCAGATCGTTCGATCCCCAAGTAGTTCGTGCCCGCCTTGCTTTTCAGGAAGTCTTTGGCCTCTTCCGTCAGGGTTCGGGCCAGTACCACTGTTGGGACGTTCCGTTCCCGGCATCTCTCGATGATTTTGGGGTGGATGTGCTGATCTCGAAACCCAAAACCCACACAAAGGAAGGCGGAAGCGTTCTTCAGTGCAGCATCGGCCCCATTAATGGTTGTCCTAAATGGGTCCTCGTAGGTCTTTTCGTATTTGTTCAAGCCTGGCGTTACGATCAGGGGCGTGTAGTGATCTTTGGATGGCAGCTCGAACACTGGCAACCCTACAGTTCTGTCGTCTGCGGTGCGGAACCAGTCAAGAGACCCATGGATTTTCCAAATCTTTACTACACGGGCAGCCTTAGATCCGTGCATCATTCTCAAGCGGCCCGTACTTTCCCACGTCTGAATGTACCCCGGCGCGAAGCCCGTTTGAAACAAAACATTCTTGGAGTTGCAGGCAAACTCGGCAACGCGATCATAATTCGTCGTAACCACGTGTACCTCGCTGTGGGTACTGCTGAACATCCTGACCAATAGTCTTCCCAAAGAGAAGTCGCCATTTGAGGCGGCGTCCTCCAAAAGCCTCTTGTCTTTTTCGTTTACGCAACGCCAAGTAAGACCTACAATTTTTGACAACAGCGATGCAGGCAGTGTCTTTCCTTCCAAGGCCGCTTCAAGGTGATCGCCGCTGGCCAGCGCTGTTTTGACCAGCAGCCACGCGTCACTTTCAGCTTTACCGTAGGTCTCCAAATTTTTGCAAAGGTAAGTGCTCAGGTCACCCATACTTGGGAGACCGTGAGGCATCGATGCCCCGCTGCCAAGAACGATTGTAGGGCAACCTTCAAAACAGGACTGGGCGGTCTTAGCAATCTGTTCTTCCGTCACGCGCAGTTATTTCCCCATAACCGTGTAGAATGGAATCGGACTTTCATCACTGTATTCAACAATCAGAGATTGGAAAGTGATCTTTTGACCAACTCTACCGGGGAAGGGGTATGTTTTTTTGAAACGTCGGATAGAACATCTTTGGACTGGCAAGACGCAACCTGCTCTTTTCTATCCCAACAGACTTTCGTGCATTCTGCAGAAAATTTCCGCTTTCTGCCCGAACGAGCCGTGATAGCCAGGACGAGCTTCGATACCCCTTGAATGTCAGCTCTTGCCTGCAGCATCGAGGATTGTGCACGTGCAGGAAATGTCGGCAATCCGCCCTGATTGCCAGATATGCATTCAGTGGGCATAAAATTTCGGCGTCGCAGCGAATGGCAAAAAAGTCCGAATTCTGTTGAAAAATTAAGTGCTGCAGCGCAAAACGGAGGGCGGTTTTGGGAGGCTCGACGCTCCCTCATTCCGGAGTTGGGAGCAGCTTTGCCATTTTGCGCAGGTTCTGCGCTGTGGCTGCCAGTGTGAACTCGTCTTTTGCTCCATTTGGGCCTCTAAGACGCAGTCTGTTCAGCCCCATGATCTTCTTCATGTGAGCGAATAGCATCTCCACTTTGCGCCTGGCGTGCCTCGAGGCGATAAAGGCATCGGTATCTGCCAGATCTCGGGCGAAGTCTCGCGCTCCTTCATGGATCGATCTGGTGATGTGTCGGGTGGCTGTGTTGGGGCAGCATCTGAACTTCAATGCGCAGTGCTGGCAGTCCGCTTTAGCAGCACGATATCGGATATTTTCATCACCCTGCACCTTGGGCCGGATTGTCTGGAATTGACGGCGACTGGGCAGCAGGTCTTTGCCATCAGGGCAAATGTATCTGTCATTCTCATAGTCAAATATGAAGTCGGGCCTCGAGAATGTCTGGTCGAGCCGCTGCGATCTGTCGAGAACCGGAACATGCGGCTCGATACCTTTCTCATGAACCAGCCAAGCAAGTGTCTCGGCATTGCCATAAGCGCCATCACCGACGAAGCGTTCTGGATAAATTCCGAACTTCTCTTCAACACGATCAACCATATCCAGTGCGGCATTGACTTCCGCCTGCCGGATCGGCGCTGTTGTTTCAACATCAACAATCACAACATTATCCAAGTCCACCAGATAGTTGGTGGAATAGGCAAAGATCGAATAGGCCTTCTTTGCTCCAGTAAAGCGTGCTGCCGGGTCAACCGGCGAAAGCACCTTTGGTTTCACGGGCGTTGCAGCGCCGAAAGCGGCATCATCAAGGGTCTCAAAGTATTCTTCTGTCGCCCGCGTGATCCGTTCTGGCGTCCAATCTGATGCTTCAACTTTGTTCAGCCGCTTTGCATCAGCTTGCACGATGGAAGCATCAACGCCCAAAGCCTCCCCACCGACAAGCCCCTCTGCGATGCAGCGGGCCAACACCAGTTCGAAGAGATGACGGAAAAGATCGCTATCCCGGAAACGGCCATGTCTATTCTTGGAAAATGTCGAATGGTCAGGAACAGGGTCATCCAAGTCCAAACGGCAAAACCATCTATAGGCCAGGTTCAGTTGAACTTCCTCACAGATGCGCCGCTCGGAGCGAATGCCCATAATGTAGCCGACCAACAACATCCTGATCATCAGTTCTGGATCAATCGAAGGGCGGCCCTGGCTGCTGTAATAGGGAGCAAGGAAAGATCTGACCTCACTCAGATCGAGAAAGTGGTCGACCTTCCTGAGTAAGTGGTCAGAAGGAACGTGACTTTCAATCGAAAACTCATAAAAGAGTGCTGCCTGCGCAACTTGCCTTGGCCCCAGCATTCGCAAATCCCCCCTTTTCCTAAAAGGATTGAATCAGGACCAAGCGATTACTTCAAGAGCGACTTTTTCAACACCATTTCCGCACTGCCGCCACTAATGCAGGTCGCAGCGAAGGGCAGGTATACCGCCCCCAGTTGACCCTGCTTGCGGCAACGTAACCGAAGAGATGCGGCTCAGGCTGGCTCAACAACGAGTCTACGCGGTCGCTTTATAAAGAGAGACAAAAAAGTAGGCCACCCAATTTACTCAATGGTGTATTCGCCACTCTTGTCCTTCGGCGGCCTTTTCCCCCTAGGGGCTTGAGGAGGCTTCCGCAGAAGATGTGAGAGATTATTCCTCGCAAGTGCAATCTGGCGTAAAAGTTCCGGATCCTGCACACCGCCATAGGCTTTTTGGACACCTTCATGATACTGGGTGAGCGACTGAAGCTCACTTCGCATTTCTTTCCGAGCTCGCTTGACGACCACGTCCCCGACCCTTTTTGCAATCGTGTTGGCAATGGTGTTAATGATACGTCCCATCGGTTTCGAGAATTTTTCAAGGCCCTTGAGCTCGACCTCAATGTCCATGGTCAGGGCGTCATCAGGCTCGGCCGCCGGATCGATCTTGGGGGTGACCTTAACATCGATCAAGGACGGATCCTTCTCGATGGCTCGCTGGCACGTTGCTGGCTCGGACTGCCAGATCCTGCGCGCATATGCCATTATGATGCCGGAGGCAGATTTGACAGACTGCCAAAGGGCCTTCCGATCAGCGTCATCCTTCGGAGCATCAGGACCATAGACAAGCCTTTCGTTCGTTTCTCCATCTGCTGGACGGAACTGAATCTCGCCCTGCTCTACCGCCTCCAATCCGCGCTCGAATGCCTGCTCTTTATCGCCGAACGTGAGCCTGTCCGTTTTCAAGTCCTCCTGACTTTTCGCTAGGGCATTCTGGGCAGCCTCCAGCTCTGCTTCTTTCCTATCGAGTTCTGCCCTGGCCTTCTCCAGTGAGGCCTTTTTCTTGTCGAGACCGTCGGATTGCTCCTCTAGTTTCGCGATGATTTTGTCGGGATTGGAAATGATGTCGTCCGGCGTGCCAAACGCTTCCTCATGTTCCTGCAATAAGGCCTTCCTCAATCTGCGGGTCCGGGCTTCTTCCTGTTCCTCATGCGTTACAAAACCACCGGCAACGAGGATCTCAATAGCGGTCTTCTGCCTCTCATCTAGCCTTGGCTTCTTGAGTTCGGACAGAACTTCTGACTGTTCTTTGATCGCCCATATCATGCGGGCTCTCTCAGATCCCGCAGGAATGGGGTCACGGGCGAGAAGATCCGGGTCGTGAGAATACAAATCACTCAAGTCCATGGCTTGAACAACCTCGATCGCATTGTGTCCTTCTGCTTCGGCTTCACGCCTCGCCTCTGCCCGCGGCTCGCCCCGTGCGATGTTCATGTGCCTTCGGCCTGGATCCCGAAACCATTCGCCTACCGCATCCTGCGCACGCTCATAACCACTCTTATTTTCGGCATCCCGAGTGCTGCAAAGCAATGGGTGGAGGGCCGAACGAAACAGGCTCCGTCCATTTGCATAGCGTGCCGATTTAGGTAACTCGACAATGTCATAGATCAAGGCATGGAGGTGGATAGCTTGCTCGTCCATGTCGACCCGGCAGTATTTCAGCATGTCGCCGAAATTATGCTGTAGGAAGGCAAGGCCTTCGTCCACAAACGCATCGCACTTGCCGATGTCAAACTGTGCGAGCTTGCCCTTGTCATCGAGAAACTCAAGAAGATCTTCCGGCGGACAATCATCATCCGCGCGGAAATGATCTCGGTGGATCGTCATGATGGCTTCGCGCAACGGGCCTTGCGAGTTTTTACTCTCCTTCCAGGGCGGTTTGGCTCCCGCCAGCATCACTTGCTCGGCGGCGTTGGCTCCTCGAGTCTTGTGAGTACCCTCCAAATTTGAGGTGTGGTTTGATAATCGGAGTAGAGCTTCCTGGGCCTCGATCTCTTTCGCAATATCGTTGCTGCCGACAAGCACGCGATTGAGATGTCGCCGAGCCGGATCACAGTGCGATTGGTCACCGATTTCTCGTTTCCCGTGCTTGACCATATCGGCGACATCTTTCGGGTATAGACTCCTGAATCGCAAGACGATCATATGCATCCCATATGCCTGCATCATATCAGCGTAGTCACTGCCCTTGTCACTTATCTGCGCCATCCATTTCCTCCTTGGTTGTTTGAGGAAATGGGGCTCCGATCAAAAACCCGCATCCCTTCTCAAGAAAAATTTTCGATTTATTTTCCGGGATGAGGCCGCAGGAAGGTACTCACTAGGCAAGTGCGGAATTTCTCGTATAAATTGCACACTTGCCAAAGTTCGCTCAGGTTAGGGCGCAGCCCTTCCCGAGACCCAACACCCGCAAAGGATGAGGCGCGCTGCCCTCTTCCCTTGACCCTGCTCCCAGCCGCTCCACGGAGGCCAATGGGGTCTATCGCACCCCCTCTTGAATCACCCCACTCGTCGCCGACGGGCCTGCCGGGCGGCTGGGGGAAACACGCTCCACGCTCTTGCCCCCAGACCCCCATCTCGTTCCCGGAAAGGAGCGTGGCCAGCTCCTTCCCGAACCCATCCATGCTTTTCGCCGCTGGCATGGTCGCATGGTGGCAACGGCCCTGCCCGGCCATTGCCCCCTGGTCGACATGGACGTTCCCGACCTGCCGTTTTCTCGCTCTGTTCACGATCCTCTCCTCTTATTGCCTAGCGATCGCGGAAGCACTTTTTTTGCTCCCACACCGGATATGAGGCAATTTTCCCGGGAGTGGTAACGGCGAGATGATTTTTTTCAAAAGGTGCATAATTACGCACCCACAACCTTGTTGCAAAAATCGGCAAGGCTGTCATAGACGATCTGGCTCAGCAGACCGGCAAAAGGGACGCCCGATATCGGCATTGGTCCTGCGGGCGCAACACCGGGCGTTGCCAGAAGAAATGGGCAAGCCACTCTCATCATAGTTTCCTATGACGAGGAAAATCCGCCTGCCGAAATCGCTGGCGTGGTCCGTGAGGACCTGACCGGTACCGACGCCAATTTTGTATGCTGGTTGGAATTGATGGACTTGTCCTGGAGGTTGCCTGCCGACCTTCCTTTGCTGGAGGCCGGGCAGACAACCATTCAGGTCAATCTCGAGAAAAAATCGAGGCTGCGACGTACCGCCTGGCAAATCCCGGACCCAACAGGTCCGAACCCTTTTCACGCCATTGCTAAAGGAGATCTACATATGGCGCAAAACCAGGAAATTACCCCCCAGACCGATACAGGTACGGCCTCTTACTTCGACACCAAGGTCCTCATAAGGGAAACCGTTGAAGCGATGGAAGAGGCGAGGACGGCCCTCGACCAATTGGCCAATGGCGAGCCTGAAAATCTCGCCTTGCCTGCGGATGCCCGAAAGCGCCTGCAAGCCGCCCTCGCCGATCGCAATGTCCTCAATGAGGAATTTATCAATGCGACCTCAGACCTGCTCGACCATGTGCCGTATTACGAGCCTGAACTGGATCAGTTTGGTAATTACAAACGCCACCGGACCCACCGCGCTCTGTCGGTAGCAAGAAGTGCTGCATGCTATGTCATGGACCTACTCGCCGCGGAACATGCAGTCGGAAAAATCCGCAAGGATCGTCCCGAATAAAAGCGGTCTCCCATGCCTAGCCCCAACAACAAAGTCGCCTCGCCACATGTCCGTGACGGGGCGATTTTTCGAAAGGCACTTGGCCTTGCCGATCTGTCCGGCCCTACCAGCTGTGGGCCAGACAGGCCGCCTCACCTTCCCTACTTCAACCTTTCGCCAACGGATCCCACACGATAGCTGCTCATCCCCGTCGGCAAGCCATTCACTTTGGCTTGCCACCCTTGTTCCGCAATCCAGCTATTCCACCATCCCCTGCCAGCCAAGAGCACCTGTCGTCTTTTCCCAGACCGCAAAGAGGCTTGGATGGCAAGTGACTTCCTTCGTATCCCCCCATATAGGAGAACACACCCATGATATCAGCATCACCCCAGAAAAGGCTCAACCGAACCACACGCCTTCTTCTATCCGCAGATGCCCATCTCGGCTCCCCATTCTCGGCCGTTACAAAACGCAACCCGGAATTGGGCACGCTGCTACAACAGGCCAGCCTCGACAGCTTTACGTCTATCGTCGATCTGGCGCTTGACGAGCATGTTGATGCCTTGATCCTCGCCGGCGACGTATTCGACAGCTCCACCCAGGATCCCAAGACCCGGGAATTCTTTACCACCCAGATGGCGCGTCTTGCAGAACAAAACATCCCCGTAATCGCCATTCGGGGCAACCATGATGCCCTCTTGGGAAATGACGCCTACAAAGAGTTCGGAGCCAATGTCTATCTGTTGCACGCCGACTCGCCAAGCGTCGAAATCGGAAACATCGTCTTTCATGGCTTGTCGTTCGACACAGACAACCCATCAGCAAGCTTGCTCCCCCAATATCCTGATCCCGTAGCAGGACGGAAGAATATCGGAGTGATGCATACCTCCGTGGAGAAAATGCCCGGCTATAACACCTATGCCCCCTGCACGTTGGAAGAGCTCAAGTCCCATGGTTATGACCTATGGGCCCTCGGTCATGTTCATGCCGACTTCATCGACACATTGGGATCTGTTCCTGTGGTAATGCCCGGAATTCCGCAACCTCGGAAATTCGAAGAGCGATTGGGCGGTTTTGCCGTCTTGGCTGAGCTAGGTGAAGAAGCAGCATCTTTCCAGTGCCACCAGGTCGGCAAGATCGAATTTGTCGAATGCAATGTGGACCTGTCCGGGTGTGCGGATGAACGGGAAGTAACCCAAGCCCTGCGGGACGGGCTCCAGTCTATCCAGAATCCCGACCGCCAGGTCGCGGTGCGCCTGAAGGCATCCTCGTGGCAGCATTCAAGCGACTGGCTGACGGACCTCGCAATGGAAGAACTGGAAGGCATGGAGCGCGTCCACCTCGACAAGGCAATAGTCGCCCCGGCCCAACGACCATTGGGATTGCTTCCGACGGCCCCTCGGGACGCCGCCCCAACCTCGCCGATCTCGGCCTGATCCGCCGACGACGGCATGCCCGGCGGGTGTCACCGCCGGGATAGTGCAGGCTGGAAACGACCTGCCCATCGATGACTTGGCTCATAGTCGTCCGTAGCACCAACGACCCTCGATCCTCACCGACGAAACGTTCCCGCCCGCCATTTCCCCGCCAAATAAAGATATAAATTCAGCTACTTAATCTCCTTCAGGCATCCGACCAACGATCTCCTGCGCCTCTCAGGCAGAGGGTGTTCCGCCCGTCAAGAAAGTTTTTTTCGCGTACCTGAGTCGAACCCATTTCCTCCGGACCGCGCCTTCCGGCGCTCCTTAGGAAAGAACTGTTCGACCATGTGGCAGAAAGAAACAAAATCGACCGACCATCCGGAATTCCAAAAGATACGGCTGCATCCAGCTGTCGACCTACGCGGCGAGGATTACCTGCTCGCGATAAGGCTCGTCGGCCAGGAAATCGTGCGTCGCCTGAAGGAAGGCGATCAGTAAAACTTTTCGGTTATGCCAAACCGAAAGCCGTCGTTCGCTGCGCCCTGCACAAACGACGACAGCGCGGACTTTACTGCTATTCGTGCGAACGATCAGAATGACCGCTTTCATCCGAGACCGTCAGGTGTTCTCGGTTGAGTGCGACTTAAGCCAGGTCACAACGTTGGCTACCGACTCATTGTATTTGGCGGTTTGCGGCATAAGAACATAGAAATCGTTTCTGCCCGCGTACCAGGCTACACCTACCTCGACTAAACGTCGGGCTTCAAGGTCATGAGCCACCAGAAATCGGCTTACCAAGGCCACACCTTGCCCGGCGATAGCCGCATCGACAGCAAGAGATGTTTGGCTCAGACGAAGGTGGCGAGGAGACTGGTCATGTACACCCAAATGCGCAAGGTAGCTCGGCCATAGGTCATGGGTGTCATGGATCTTTGGTTGCTTGGCGAGGGTTTCTGGCTCAAGAAGATTATCGCCCTTGTCCGCAAATTTTGGCGCGGCGACCGCGATGAGCGATTGTTTGAACAAAAGCGTTACATCCAGCGAAGCGCCAAAGGGTGGGGATCCTTGGCGCACTGCAAGGTCTATCCCTTCGCTATGAAAGCTTGAGACTTTCTCAGTCGCCATGATCCGCAAGTCAACATCCGGGTGCGCTGCCGTAAAGTCAGGCAGATTGGGGATCAGCCATTTCGCAGCAAAGGTCGGAGTGACACTGATAATGACTTTGTTCAGCTCTGGCTTCAGTTCCGCAGTTGCGGATCGAAGGTCTGCGAACACTCCAGCAATCCGGTTGTGATAGCTGCGCCCGACTGAGGTGAAAGCCAAGCCCTTAGGAACCCGTTCAAACAAGACCACATCAAGATGTGCTTCGAGCTGGCGCACATGTTGCGCAACGGCACCCTGCGTGACACCCAATTCATCTGCGGCAGAGCGGAAACTGAGGCGGCGACCTGCTGCATCAAAAGCACGCAAACTGTTGAGTGGGGGAAGTATTGTCATTTTGCAATAGTATTTCTACTGTCAGGTAGCATCAATTCTCAATCGAACTTTCTTACAAGGGATACTATAACACGGTTCAAAGACGAAAGGACATGAGAAATGGCAGTAGAAAAAGTGGCTCTGATCACAGCAGGCGGCAGCGGCATGGGTGCGGATGCAGCCCGAAAACTGGCAAAAGATGGGTTCAAAATCGGCATTCTGTCTTCGTCCGGCAAGGGGGAGGCACTAGCCAGTGAACTCGGCGGTTTTGGCGTGACTGGTTCAAATCTTGATGGAGATGCGCTGAACGCTTTGGTCGAGGGCGCGAAGGATCGTTGGGACCGAATTGATGTCTTGGTAAACTCTGCTGGTCACGGCCCGAAGGGGCCAGTTCTTGAGATCAGCGACGACGACTGGCACCAAGGCATGGAAGTTTACTTGATGAACGTAATCCGTCCAACACGACTGGTCACACCAGTAATGCAGAAGCAGGGCGGCGGGGCGATCATCAACATCTCAACCTTTGCGGCCTTCGAGCCAGACCCTCTTTTTCCAACGTCGGGGGTCTTCCGAGCCGGGCTTGCCGCATTCACAAAGCTCTATTCGGACAAGTATGCGTCAGAGAACATTCGCATGAACAACGTCCTGCCCGGTTTCATAGACAGCCTGCCCGAAACCGAAGACCGCAAAGCGCGTATTCCCATGGGACGTTACGGTTCCGCTTCGGAGGTGTCTTCTCTGATCGCGTGGCTCGCCTCGGAAGATGGTGGCTACATGACGGGACAAAACCTGCGTATCGACGGAGGGTTGACCCGTGCAGTCTGATGCCTTGGCTCTTGCAGCACCGCGCGAGCGTCTTGTCTTCACGGTCAAGTGGGGCGCATCCGCCGTACAGATTTTGGGATACACCGCGACGGGGTTTGGCTGGACACCTTGGAACCTCTACCTGTTTCTTGTCGGTGTCGTGGGTTGGTTTGCCGTCGGAGCGCTATGGAACGACAAGGCGCTGATGCTTGTCCACCTTGTCGCGCTTGGCGCGATGATTGCTGGTATGGCAAGCGGCTGACGATCTAAAGCTGCCATTGGTGGATATTGCAGCATTGGTCAAAATGGGCTCTGAGTTTGAATTTGCTGCGTCCGGCACGAACGGCGGCTCTTTGGTCGCTTGGTGAATTGGAATCTTTCAAGGTGTAGCTATCTGGTCGAGGTGGGGCCTTCATTAACGTATTAATGGGCAATTCAGTAGGGCATGAGGCCTGCTCTACGTCGCACGATCAATGCTATCCTCACGAATAGTGTGGCTCCTAAATTGGGAGCCACACCAGTTTATGCACAACGCTTAACCGCAATAGGAAATGCAATAGGAACGCAATAGGTTTTCCCGGTTAAGTGTAACCCAAAATGGCTCATTTCCGCCATTTTTGAGTCAAGTTCGAGTCCGGCCTGGGGAGCCATATTAGGGTCTTCTGATTAAGTTCAGAAGGCCCTTTTTCGTTAAAAATCAGCCATCATCATTAGACGACAAAGACTGTTGTATGAAGAATGCAATGGAAAATGGGTCAGAAACCCGAACAGTGCAAATGATCGGGGAACTTTCCAACCAGGAGCTATGCGTTGACGCCCTTCATGCCTTCTTCGGTATAACGCTCACCGGTCACCGGGATGGTGGATAGTATGGCGTCCAGACTTTGCATATCGGACGGTGTCATACTCACGTTTGCAGCCGCGATGTTCTCGATGAGGTAGCTCAATCGCTTGGTGCCGGGGATGGGAACAATGTCGTCTCCCTGTGCAAGCAACCAAGCGAGGGCGATTTGACCAGGGGTACACCCTTTCTGGTGCGCCATGGTCTGCACGGCCTCGACGATCCGAATGTTCTGTTTCATTGCGCTTTGTTGAAAACGCGGCAAGAAGCTGCGGAAGTCGTCATCTCCGAATTTCCCCGCCGCTTGGAAGCGTCCGGTCAGAAACCCTCGCCCGAGCGGCGAATATGGAACGAAGCCGATACCGAGTTCGCGACAGGCCGGCAGTATCTCTGCCTCGACACCGCGTGACCAGAGCGAATATTCCGTCTGTAAAGCCGTGACGGGATGGACATTGTGGGCGCGACGCAAAGTGGTGGCACTCACCTCGCACAGACCGATCCGGTCGATCTTGCCTTCTTCGACCAGTCGCGACAACTCACCCATAGTATCTTCGATGTTCTGATCCGGGTTTACGCGATGAACATAATATAGGTCGATCTGCTCCACTCCGAGACGTGTCAACGACGCTTCGCAGGCTTGCCGCAGATAGGCGGGGCTCATATCCAAGCTGCGAGCATATTCGCCTGGTTTGCGAACAATGCCGAATTTGGTCGCTATCTTCAGTTGTGAGCGGCTGCCGCTCTGCGATAGAAATCGTCCCAGCAGTTCCTCATTGTGATGGGGGCCGTACATATCGGCGGTGTCGAGAAAGGTGATCCCACGGGACACGGCTTCGTTCAGCACCGCAAGCGAGGTTTCATCATCCCTCGGGCCATAAAACTCGCTCATTCCCATGCATCCCAATCCCAGGGCCGACACTTCAAACCCCTCTGACAGATGTCGTTTTTTCATCTCTTTTCCCTTTCGAATGTTGTGCGCTTGTCGGACATATGCTATTTTCCGGGATTGGATGGTAGGCATTGAAATGGAGATCTGATTTCCATGAATGGAAAACATGACGCTGATGGCACGCTCATCTGGGACGATCTACGCATATTCTTGGCGATCAGTCGCGAAGGCACCTTGAGCGGTGCGGCCAAACGCCTACGTCTTGGTCTGGCCACTGTGTCACGCCGTATGGAGAGACTGGAAGCGGCAGTGGGACAGCCGCTCTTCTTGCGCCAACAGACCGGGTATCGCCTGACTGAAGATGGTGCCGCGATGATTGAACGCGCCGAAGAGATGGAAGCTGCCGCACGGTCTCTAACCTCCGGGATGGCGGAAAGCCCCGAGGTTTCAGGGCGCGTCCGCTTGGCGACCGCCGAGAATTTTGCCACCGGATTGCTCCTGCCCAACTTACCCGAATTCCGTGCCAAATATCCACGATTGACACTTGATATTGTGACAGATGTCGCCACGGTGAACCTGCACCGCTGGGATGCCGACCTCGCGCTGCGTATGGTCAAGCCAGACCGAGGCCATGTGTCGCTTCAGCGCTTGGGCTCGTTGGGCTACGGCCTATATGCCTCGGATGTCTATCTGGAGCACAGGGGGAGCAATGCGGATGCAGCCGATTTCGATGCAGACGACTTTATCACTTGGGGCGAGGCTCAGGCCCATCTGCCTGCCGCACAATGGGTGGAGAGTCGCCTGCAAGGTCGCGCGCCGGCTTTGAGCACATCAAGTGTTGCAACACAACTGGCGGCCTGCCGCGCCGGGGTGGGGTTTGCAATTCTGCCGCATTTTCTGGCAAGGTCGAACGGACTGATCTGTCTGGACGGCGAGCTTGGCATCGATCAGACAATCTGGCTCGTCACGCAGTCTGATTTGGTGCAGTCTCGTCGCATCCAAGCTGTTGCAGAATTCTGTCGGAGTATCATTCGACAGCATCGCGATGCACTTGCCACTGCGTGAGATCCGCTTGACCACATCAGCGCGGAATCGGAAGGCGGCTTGAAGCCTTCATTTCCCTGAGCGAAAGATTGGAGCGAATGGAGGTGACACCCGGGAGTTTGCGCAAGACCCGGTCTACGAATGCGCTGTAGTCATCGAGATCCTTTGCTACAGTGACAAGCAGGAAGTCGTCATCCCCTGTGGTGTTATGGCAGGATAGGATGTTGGGGCAATCTTCGATGATATGCTGGAATTGTTGCGTGGCCTCCTGACTGTGCTCCGAGCATCTCAACTGGACAAAAGCCATCACACCCAGCCCCACTTTTCGGCGATTCAGATTGGCTTGATAGCCCTCGATGATGCCATTTTCTTCCAGCTTTTTCAGGCGGCGCCAACAGGGTGTTTCACTCATTGAGAGACGCTCGGCGAGCTTCGCGTTGGACATCCGCCCGTCACTCTGAAGGAGGTCGAGAATTTCGGCATTCACTTTGTCAATATCTGCCATTGAGGTAGGTGCTTTTCTTTTTTTGTTTGATTTTGGAGGATCCTTTCGAAAATTCTTTGACATCAAAGCAAGAATTGCAAGGCCCTTTCAATGAAACTGAGTAGAATTGGCAAAAGCTTTGCTCTTGAAGGATCCCATCATGAAAGCCGTATTGTTTGAGAAATTCAAAGAAGCCCCCAAGGTCACCACATTGCCTGATCCCAGCCCCGCACCCCATGGAGTGGTGATCAAGGTAGAGGCAACCGGGGTCTGCCGTAGTGACTGGCATGGCTGGATGGGGCACGATGCCGATATTGAGCTTCCGCACGTACCGGGGCACGAGCTCGCCGGAACTATCGAAGCGGTCGGCAAAGACGTACGCAAATGGAGTGTCGGCGATCGGGTAACGGTTCCCTTCATTTGTGGTTGCGGCTCTTGCCCTGAATGCCATGCGGGCCATCAGCAGGTTTGTGATCATCAAGAGCAACCCGGCTTCACCCATTGGGGATCGTTTGCCGAATATGTCCCTATTCATCAGGCCGATCTCAATGTGGTGGCCCTGCCAGAAGGCATGGATTTTGCCACGGCTGCCAGCCTTGGCTGCCGTTTTGCAACCGCGTTCCGCGCGGTGGTTGATCAGGGCCGAACCTCGGCTGGTCAGTGGCTGGCAGTCCATGGATGTGGTGGGGTTGGCCTGTCGGCGGTGATGATTGCCAATGCTGTCGGAGCCAATGTCATAGCCATTGATATCGATAATGAGAAACTGGCTTTGGCGCGCGAGTTGGGAGCGGTGGCCACCATCAATGGTGCGTCGGTCGTAAATGTGCCTGAAGCGGTGATAGAATTGACCAAGGGCGGAGCGCATGTCTCACTCGATGCTCTTGGCCATCCCGTAACCTGCTTCAATTCCATTCAGAATTTGCGTGCCCGCGGCAAACATATTCAGGTCGGGCTAATGCTGGGCGATCATACGTTGCCACAGATTCCGATGCCGAAGATTATCGGCAAGGAGTTGGAAATCCTCGGGTCGCACGGTATGCAAGCCCATCGTTATGGAGCGATGCTGGATATGATTGCCTCAGGGAAACTGGATCCCACTCGTCTGGTGGGCGACAGAATCTGTCTGGCAGAGGCCCCTCAGGCCCTGATGAACATGAACAAGTTCCAGTCTGTCGGCGCAACTGTCATTACAAGCTTCTAAGAAAAGCTCGGCAGAGGCATTTGCAATCATGGCCACGGTGGATATTGCTCGGTGAGCCGTTACTGCAAATCCGCTTTTGACTTCTTGTCCCTCGACAATGTGCCACATATTTTAAGTCCATACTGCAAGACACTTCAGTGATCGAAACTCCCCTATGACAAGGTGGCAGACAGGATCTGGTTTTATGCTTAGGATGTGAAACCTTTGGTCTGATGATCAGTTTTTTGAGAATGAAGCAACCTTTGCCATATAAGGCGGTTGTGTCGCTGCCCTGATCATGCAACTCAAGAAGTGAAAATATCCTCGTTACTCGAGCCGAAACGCGTCAGACTTTTATGATTTTTGTCCCGTTGTCCTTTGTTGTCACCTTGCCACTGCTCGTCCTGTTTGTCTTTATGGTCTGGACCAATGATGAGCGGCCTCGAAACTGGCCTTTTTTGCTACTAATCCTGTTGGCGGCGTTTCAATCGATACTGATGGGCTTGCGCTTTGGCTACCATTTGCAATGGGCAGGCTTGGTCACACCACTGTTCGCATCTATTATGCCTGTGTTTGTCTACCGCGGCGCACTGCATTTTACCGGCTCGGTGCAAAAGCAAAGCTTGGGCGCGCTCATGCTGCATGCCCTGTCGCCAGTCATCATGCTGGTTTTGCTTGTGGTTCGCTTGCCGCAGTTCATCGACGGGACGATCATTCTGATCTTTATTATCTATGCGCTGCTCATCCTGCACAGAGTGTGGCGCGGCCCTGATGAGCTTCGCCTTGCCTCATTGGAAAGCGCAGGCTCGGCGCATCGTGCGCTTCTATATAGCGCATTCGTCCTGATTTTTTCAGCCAGTCTGGATACTCTCATCAGCATCAATGCTATCTTCTATGACGCGCAGTGGATGGCGCTGGCCGCCACAATGGGTAGCATCAGTACGCTTTTGTTTCTCTCCATTGCGGTCGCCGTTGCCAGTCGCAGTCGCGCATCCCCAGACTCGCTTCGCGGCTCGGACACCGCTTCGCAGGCGGATGAGAATGCAAGTTTCCAAGACGAGGAAGATGCAAAAACCATGGCCGCCATCGAGATGCTGATGACTGAAAAACAGATCTATCGCGATCTGGATCTCAACCTTGATCGTCTTGCAAGAAAGGCCGTCATTCCTTCGCGACAGATATCAGCAGCGATCAATCGAAGGACAGGCATGAATGTCTCGCAATATGTCAATGATTTTCGTATCGCAGAAGCCTGCGAACGACTTCTGGCTGACACTGCGCCTGTGACAACCATCATGTTGGACGTCGGATTTCAGACCAAGTCCAACTTCAACCGCGAATTCCGCCGCGTGACAGGCATGACGCCCTTGCAGTGGCGCAAGGCCCAGACCGAAGGCCCGCAGACGGACGAAGCATCCCCGTCAAGCCAGACTGAAAAGGACTAGATCGCGATTCAGTTCGTATCATTTCATGATTGAGGTCGCACTTCTGCGGTGCGGCGCCGATGTTGGCTGTGTCTAGTTCGCACACCAACCCCGGACCTCGATAGAATGAACATGATCACCGAACAGGAACGCAAAATCGCCCAGACGCTGCGCTCTCTCTCAGACGATGCTCCCGTCGATCATCCGACGAACAGAATGCAGCCCTCGGTGCGGCAGCTCTTTTCCCGCAAAAGGGTGTTTTTGCTATCAGCAGGCGCACTTCTCATCATTGGATCGGTCGTTTTGCTTGAACCCGATCTGCCCGCTGCTTTTCACAAAATGCTGGGCACACCTGCTGAAAAAACACTCACCCAAAAAGCGTTACAAACCAAGCCAGACTCCATGCTGGAGGGCAAGGTCAAAACCCTCCAGCCAGCGCTTCCAGTGGCAGTCCCTGCACAAGTGACGGGTTCGGGCTATGTGGTTGCGCCCGACAAAGTGACACTTTTTGCCCAATATGCGGGCCGAATTACAGAAGTCTCGGTCAAGCCGGGCGATAAAGTCACGTCTGGTCAAGCGCTTGTCACCCTTGATGATCTCGAACTCCGCCTCGCTGTGCAGCAAGCCATCGCGTCAAGAAAGGCAGCCGTGCTTGCCCTTGAAGCGGCACGCATCGCGTCTTCTGACAAGGACGCCACCTTCAAACGCCATATAGGGCTCAACAAACGCGGCATTGTCTCGGATACCGAGCTTCAAAAGGCAAAAGTTGCGGCCCTCAAAGCGAAGAACATGGTGGAACAGGCCCGTGTCGCCGCTGACAAGAGCGCACTCGACTTGCGTGACGCCGAGGCAAAGCGTGCCGACCTCACCATTCGCTCACCGATCTCAGGCACAGTGCTACAAGTCGCTGCGCATAAGGGCGATAGGGTGCCGGATTTTGCCGATGCCATTCGCTCCAATGGACTTGTCGCGATCGCCCGGTTTGACCAGTTGGTGATTGATGCCGATGTGGCAGAAAAGGCGTTGGGGGGCCTCACCTCCGGACTGGAGGGCGAAGCCACGCTTGACGCCTTTGCCGACCAGCCATTTGCCGTCGCAATCCAGCGCATAGCACCAGAGGTTAACAGTGCCAAGGGCACCGTCAGCCTTCGGCTAGTACCGAAAAACCCGCCCGTCGGCATCCGCCCAGGCATGGCGGCTCGCATTCGCATCATCCTGACCAAGCCTGACCCATCCTCCAATCAGCAACAAGGAACCCAACAGCCATGACTGGACATAACGGCTCAGACCCTTTTATCGCCCTTCGCAAGATTACCAAAGGCTACCGGACGGGCAAGGAACGCCTGACCATTTTCGACAAGATGGACCTGACCATTGAACGCGGTGAATTTGTCGCCGTGATGGGGCCATCCGGCTCGGGCAAGTCGACGCTTCTCAATCTACTTGCCGGGATCGACCGTCCCGATGAGGGCCAGATCCACGTCAATGGACAGCGGCTCGACCAAATGGGGGAAGCGGCTCGCTCCGGCTGGCGGGCGCATCAACTCGGCATCGTCTTCCAGTTCTACAATCTGCTGCCGATGCTCAATGCGGCGGGGAATGTTGAGTTGCCGTTGCTTTTGAAACCGTTGTCGGCGCGCGCAAGACGTGACCGGGTGGAAAAAGTGCTTGATCTCGTCGGCCTTAGCGGTCGGGGCAGGCAAAACCCTGCCTCCATGTCGGGAGGTCAACAGCAGCGTGTTGGCATCGCTCGCGCCATCGTTAGTGATCCCGCCTTGCTGCTATGCGATGAACCAACCGGGGATCTCGATCGCAAATCAGCCGACGAGGTGCTGGCGATGCTCGGGTTCCTGAACCGTGAGCTGGGCAAAACCATCATCATGGTCACCCATGATGGGGAGGCAGCAGCCAAGGCTGGCCGGACGCTGCATCTCGACAAGGGCGTCTTTGTCGACCAGATGGAGATGGCGTCATGACCTTTTTCAAACTTGCACGCAAAAGTGCCCTGCGCAAACCCGTGCGCAGCCTGTTGCTGATGCTGTCAGTGGGAATGGCCTTTCTGATCCATGGCGTCACGGCCAGTTTCATCAATGGCACCCAAGGCACAGAGGCAGCCAGTGATACGCTTCTGGGTGTGATGAGTGCAACAGGCCGAGCATTGCCGATGGCCTATTTGCCGCGCATTGAGGCGCTGGATGGTGTGGCTGCGGTCAGCCCCGTCATGCGACTGCGCGGTAGCATCGGAGATGCCCGCAATGTTGTTGCGGTGTCCGCTGGGGATCCGGAGAAGTTGATGGAGGTGAGTGGCAAGGAACTGGGCCTGACGCCCGCCTTGAGCGGGGCGCTTCAAACCGGGCGAGACAACGTGCTTGTTGGTCGGGCGCTGGCAACCGCGCAAGGCTGGAAGGTTGGTGACCGGCTGACCCTGAAGGCCTTTCGCGTCAAGCATAGCGGTGGAGATCGCGACTGGCACTTTGAGATTGCTGGCATTTTTGACGGTGCCAGTCCCAGCACCGACACCTATTTTATGATTGCCCACTATGACTATATCAATATGGGCCGAGAGCGAGGAGCAAACACGGCATCGACCTTTGCTCTCAAGCCAGCCAGCAATGTCACGCCGCAAAAGCTAGCAGCCCAGATTGATACGCTGTTCGCCAATTCTGCCGCTCCGACCCGCACCATGTCTGAAAAGCAGTTTTTGAGCGCCTTTCTCAGCCAATATGCCGATGTCAAACAAGTTGTGACGCTGGTGGTTGGAGCTTCGTTCATTACGCTGTTGATGATTGTCACCAACACCATGATTTTCGCCTTGCGCGAACGTCGTTTCGAGATCGGGGTGCTGAAAGTGCTCGGTCTTCGCTCATGGCATATTCTACTCATGGTTCTTGGCGAGGCTCTGTTTGTCTTTGTTATCGGCGGCCTCTTAGGCCTTGGCCTTGCGAAAGTCGCGAGCCTTGCGGCTCCTGCTGAGCTGGGGCTCGTGCTTGGCGTGTCCACAGCTCTTCAATCAGCAATCTTCATGGTGCTACTCGGTTTGATCGCCGGATTGTTGCCTGCCTTATTAGCCATGCGCACGCCAATTTTGTCCGCTTTTAAAATGAGGTAATATCCATGCAGTTTTTTATCAGACAATGTGTGGCGACGAGCCGCGCGACCCTTCTCAGTTTGCCGCGACGCTTTGCGATTTCCTTCTCGATGGTTGGATCGATCATACTGGTCGTTTGTGTCCTGTGCGGATTTTTGGCCATGGCACAAGGCTTTGAGCGCACGCTCAAGAGCGCGGGCTCGAGCCAGATTGCTGTCATTCTTGGGGGGGGCACCAATAGTGAGGCCAACTCAGAGCTTTCAGCCGATATTGCGCGCAAAATCATGGCGCTGTCTGGCGATATTGGTGCGCAACGCGATAAGGCGGGCAATCCGCTTCTGTCACGGGAAATCATTACGCCAGTGCAATATCGCGCAGACGGAGCAATGATAGCAGGCGACATGCTGGCCCTGCGCGGTATGGACCCATCCGGCCCATCCCTTCGCGATGGCATCAGCCTTTCAGCCGGACGCCTATTCACCCCCGGTAGTCGCGAAATCATGGTCGGCGATCAATTGGCCGCCACTTATCCGGGATTTGCCGTCGGCAACAAGGTGCAGCTGGGGCCGGTGACATGGAGTATTGTCGGGCACATATCTGCCCATGGCAGCGTCTTTGAATCCGAAATCTGGGGCGATCTCGACGCCGTCCGCGCCGCGTTCGACAGGCCCGGTGCGATACAAAGCCTTAGAGTGCGGCTGGCGGCTCAACAGGATCAGGCCTTATTCAAACTGCAGGCAGCACTATCCGATCTTGCCCCAAGTCCCCTGGCCATCTTCACAGAAGCGGCGCTTTATGCCGATCAGGCAGCAGGGACAGCCCGATTGATCCGTTTGTTTGGCTGGCCTGTGGCATTGCTGATGGCCATCGGTGCCTCGGCAGGTGCACTCAATACCATGATGAGTTCGCTGGCAGACCGGACAATTGAAATCGCCACGTTTCGTGCGCTCGGTTTCAACCGCATCTCTGCCTTTCTTGCCACATGGCTTGAAGCCGTGCTGCTGGCGATCGTCGGCGTCGCGTTGGGACTCGGGGCCTCTTGGCTGGTTTTCAACGGTTGGCAAGCCAGCACCCTTGGGGCCAACCAAGCCCGCATGGCATTTCAGTTGGTGGTCAGTTATGAGGTGATCGTCAAGGCGGGGGCGGTCGGCCTTTTGATCGGAGCCATTGGAGGTGCCCTGCCCGCGATTTCAGCAGCACGTTTGCCAATCACCAAAGCGCTCAGGGCAAGAGGATAAGTCTCTTCTGATGAACGATCAGGGAAAGTGCATCTTGATCCTACAAGATCAGGACGCACTTTTTTTCTACCGAGATTTTCCAATCCAGCATTGTGGGCAGGCGTTTTGAGAGGGCCCAGAGCCGTTTGATGCAGAGCGTCAAAGAGCCATTTGGTGTAAGAATAGACGGGAAAACTGAGCTGGAGCTTTGCAATTGTTTGATGCGCCGGAGATCAATGATCAGGCATGGACCGCGACAAGACGTAAAGCGGCCATGCCTTTGCCGCACGCAGACAAACTTATCTGAACCGTTTGGACCTACAGATTGATTTGATGACGAGAGGTTGTTTGACAATCTCAAACGCGTTGAACCAGACGTTGCCAATATCCGGGTGACATTCCAAAACCCGATTTGAACTGTCGCGTCATGTGCGGCTGATCGCTGAAACCGGCTCTTATAGCGGCGTCAGCCAGACTTGCGCCCGCTGCGATATCGCCTCTCACTTGATCCAAACGACGCATCGTCAGATATCGATACGGGCTGGTTCCGAATGCTTTGCGGAACTGGCGAGACAGTGCATACCGGTCTAAGTCCGTGATTTTTTCCAGTTGGTTGGAGTGGACGACCTGATCGAGATTGCTGTCAAGAAAGTCCCTTGCGCGATTTACCGCAACGAAATCGATCAGAGCGCTTTTTGCTCGCTGCGCGGACTTGTCATTCGCCAGCAATCCGTCAGCCAGCAATACGACCAGCTCATCCATCGCTACCGTTTCGAGTGTCGTGTCCATATCGGTGAATGCTGCATGAAGCGCTAGCATTAAGCGGCGATCCGTAAGGACTGCTTCACGCAAAAAGGGAAGTGCACTGGTCCTCGTCCCCAGAGCCGACCGCACCAGCGACGGCTCGACATACAGCATTCGGTAGTGGAACCCGGCTTCGGTTCCAGCTTCGCCTGTATGAATTTCGTCCGGGTGGAGGACGATCACCTGCCCTGCGAGACTATCAGCACGTACGCCACGATAATCGAAGCTCTGGACGCCCTTGATCGTGTAACCGATCGAGTAGGTGTCGTGACGATGCGGGGCGTAGGCTTCACCTGAGAAATAGGCCTCGATCCGCTGGATACCAGTCTGCCAGGGAGCGGCGACCACCCAATCGCTCGTGCACGATCGTTCAAGACCTGGTGTGAGGTCATGTGATCTTGTTTCTCTGGTTTGTCGTTCGTTTTGGATCGCAATTCTCCTAGGGACGTCACAAACATGTATGTAATCACAACAGGAAGGAAATCATCAATGCAGTCAGTCAATTTGGCGGAAAAGCTGTCGCAATTTTCAACGCACTGGGACCCGCATGTCGTTGCCGATTATAACGACAATGAGATTATGGTTGTTAAAATCCTCGGTGAGTATGAATTTCACAAACACGACACGACTGATGACTTTTTCTTCGTTCTGGAAGGTGAGTTACAGATGGATATTGAAGGGGAGCCATCACGTACCATCAAAGCGGGAGAATTGTTTGTTGTCCCCAAAGGGGTGGTGCATCGACCGCGGGCCGCCAGCGAGGTCAAATTGTTGCTGATCGAGCCGAAAGGTGAGCCAAATTCGGGTGACTCAAACCGCAAGGCAGCGCCAAAGACCCGTATTTAGTGAATAATCGCGGCGGGTGGGCTGACAATTTTGCCCGCCGCAGCGTCTTTCAACAGTGTCAAGAACCGGGCATTTCATAAAGTCCCAGCAGGTCGTCTTTAGCGTTCGTGGGGTTTTAAATTCTTGATCCTTGAGACCAGCGTCTCAATTTCTTGTTTTGAATATTTTGTATGGATTCTGTCGCTGCTCGCGGGATCATGGCCAAGGCCAAGTTTCTTTTCGCTTCGCCAGGCCTTGCTGGGGCGGATCGGTCGCGGAGTGAAGCCGCCCCCACAAGTGGGGCAGACATTATGCAGGATCTTTTCCACGCAATCGGCGCAATAGGTGCATTCGTATGAGCAGATCCGGGCATCATAGCTCTCCGGAGGCAAGTCGCGATCACAGAGTTCACAATTGGGTCGAAGTTCAAGCATGTATGGTCTCCTGTTGCAGACCAGAATAATGATAGCAACTCTGAGCGCATGGCATAAGTCCCAAATTGATCACGCGCTCCCAACAAGTTGTTCAATCGTAGCTGCATTTCACTCCGCAAGGATCACCGCAGATCTAGTCATAGCAATGCCGCCAATCAGGTGTCACACTGATGGCGGCATAGGCTTTGTCTGGTTTCCCTTTCCCTCCTACAATCCAATTGGGTTCGTAAGTGGGAAAGCTCTGCGGTTAAAGGCTGTCTTTTGCCGAACCCGCAATTTTGACCTTTATCCCCTGGGTGAGAGCCTGCGCGACGAATGCACGCAATACGTCTTGCAGTTTGTCTGAGGCGACATAGGCAATTGTGATGTGGTTGGACTGGTGTCCTGCCATCAGGTCGTCGCGCTCTACGCCATCAAGGGTCGCATTCATCAAAGGCCATTCATAGGTCGTGGCCTTGCGGCGACGTTCAAATTCATCCTCTGGCAATTCGAAGGCTTCACCGGTGCCGATATGCATGATTACGTCCGTTCCGACATAATGAGCGCGGGCCCAGATGAAACGGCCAGCCTTGCACTGACCGGCAATGGTTGACCCACCTTTCGGGAAGAACATCGGCGGCTGGCGGTAACCTTTCGCACCGGCAATCCCGTCCTTGATATGCTCGAATGGCACAGCCCCGGAAATTTCGAAATCCCAGTAGAATGTGCCCTCATACGCGCTGCCCCAGCGGACATCATGCAAGGTGGTTTCAGATGGAAGCCCCATGGCGTCGAGCAGGCGGAACAGCATGGTCTGCGGAATGGCTGTTCCCATGTCGACTTCGTTGACGCACGGGATGGGCTTGCCTTCGCAAATGATGGATCCGTCTTCATCGGGGATCGGGAAGCGCTCGGTTGAGCCGATAGCTCCTTCGGCGAAGTCTGACGCTGCGCAACAGTCTTTCAGGCCCTGCTGATACTGAACGCCGACCGCGGCCAGCCCGAAGCGTTTGGTGAATCGGGCCATAGCAATCATCATGGCGCATTGCTCAAGCACATGAGCGCGGGTGAGTTCGGTTGCCTCATCCTCGCCCCACTGGAACTGCATGCCGCGATCTTCATAGAATTTGAGGCAGGCTTCCCGCAGATCTTGCGGCACTTTTTCCATTTCAACAAGCAGAGCCGATTGGGACAGACCTTCGAGCGGCATCCCGATATCGGTCAGCGCCTTGATCGGGAAATAGCCGTTCATCATGCCCATGCACATCGTGTCAAAGAGGCCAAGGATCGCCTTGTTGCGCAGGATATATTCTCCGACCTTGATGCCATCCTTGCCTGCCGGGGTTTGCAAAACCGGATGATCGGACGAGACATCTTCGAGATAGGAGAGATTATGATCGATTTTGCCGCTTTCCAGCCAGGTTGCCAGTCCCTGTTTGAAGAAATCGTCTTCGAAACTGTCAGACCAGAGGCGGGCATACTCGACACCCAGCGACGTCAGAGAGCCAGCCATGCACAACATGCCGACCAGCCCGGGCCACGTGCCATCGAAGTTGGCGAGCAGCAAGATGGGGCCGCGATGGGATGCAAGGGACGGGGCAATATGATGGGAATATTGCCAGGCGGTCAGCAAGACAATCAGCGGGGCGTCGGGATCAATGCGGGAGAAGAGCTCTGATCCTTCTTTTTGGGATGAAATGAAGCCATGGCCGCGGCTTTCATCATAGCCATGGGCCCGCACCATCTTGTAGCCCTGAGCGGTCAGCTCACGTTCTAGGCGCTCTGAATAGTCCTGATAGATCGGCCAGCAGGGCACATTGGCGCTTTCGCGCAAATCTGCATTGGTCACAACCAGTATTTCTTTCTCGCCAGCCACGATGGATGGGCTTTGTTCCGGAAGTTTTAGCATGGATAGAGTTCCTCTATGATTCTGGTTTTCATGCACTGGCAAGGGCATCGGCCATCAAGCGGTTATGTTGCTGACGGTTTTCGTAAAGCGCGAGATAGACCTTGAATTTGGCGTCATGGAATGCGGCCTTGTCGGGGTTCGCCTTGACGGTCTCACCCGGACGAACCAGTTTCGCGCTGGCTTCTGGAATGGATCCGAAATCGCCGCTGGCGACAGCGCCAAGAATGGCGGCGCCGAGTGTTACAACATCTTCTTCGGCGGCCATGTGAATGTCACAACCCGTAACATCGGCATATTCACGCAGCCAAAGCGGATTTTTCGTCGCGCCACCACAGACATAGAGCGTGTCAATGGAATGGCCGGCCTTTGTCTTTTCCTCAATGATGTGACGAGTCCCATAGGCAACAGTCTGCAAGGTGGCGAGATACAAACGGGCAAGCGCATCCCGTCCCTTTTCAAGAGTCAAACCGGACACCACACCGCGTGCATGCGGATTGGCGCGTGGGGAGCGGTTGCCGTGGTGGTCGCCCAGAATATGCAAGTCGCGCGTCGGATATGGCTCACGGGCTTCGAGATCGGCAACCCATTCGTTTAGCAAGGCAACCGGATGCATGCCTCGACGCTCTGCTTCCTGTTTCAACTCCTCGCTTGCGTCGCTTTGTTCAATGGTCCATTCGACCAGAGAACCGGCCGCGCTTTGTCCTCCTTCACCCAGCCAGTAGCCCGGGATCATTGCGCCCCAATAAGGCCCCCAGACGCCGGGTACCATGACCGGTTCACGATTGACGATCATGTGGCAGTTGGAAGTCCCTGATATGAGGGCAAGGCCACCTTCTGGCTTGGCTCCCAACAGGGCAAGGCCGCCCGCATGCGCATCAATAATGCCACTTGCGACTGTGACGCCTTCCGGGATGCCAAGGTCTTTTGCCGCCTTGTTGCCAATGGTGCCGACAGCATCCCCCAAAGGCGCGACTACCGGAGGGACCTTTGACGTCAGATCTTCAAGCCCAACCGATTGCAGCATGTCCTCGGGAAATCTGTTTTCATGGGCCAGATAGTTCCATTTGCAGGTCAATGTGCATGTGCTGGCAACATCGGCAGCCGTGCAGCGCCAAATGAGATAGTCAGCAAGGTCAAAAAAGCGCCAGACATTGGAGTATCGGTCGGGATGATTGGTTTTCAGCCAGAGAATTTTCGGCAGCTCCATCTCGATGGAGACTTCTCCGCCCACATATTTGAGAGCGTCATGTTTGGTTGCATTGATCGCGCTGGTCTCTAAATCGGCGCGGTGGTCCATCCACATGATGATATCGCGCTCGGGGTCGCCATGCTCATCAACCGAGATAGGGGCACCATTCTCTCCGACCGCGACGAGGGAACAAGTGGCGTCGACGCCAACCGAGCGAATATTCTGCGGATCGATGTCAGCTTTCTTGATCGCTTCGTGTGTTGCCTCGCAAATCTGGTGCCAGATGTCGCTTGAGGATTGTTCGACGAAGTTTGCTTTTGGGTGAAACTGTTTGATCGCGCGTGTGGCGAAGGACAGTCGGTTCCCGTCCTTGTCATAGACCCCGGTTCTGGTGCTGGCAGATCCAACATCAATCCCAATGTAAAATGCGTTTTCCATATTTCCCTCCCGACTTTTCCACTTTGAAAAAGAAGTCGTTTGTATTTTAGATGTGCTCAAACCTGTTCAGTCTGCGAAATCTGCCTGTATTGTCCCGGTTCCAGCGTGAAATTGGAGCCATGCTCAGTCATCACTCCAGCTGCGATTGGGCTGACATTGTGTGATGGAGAATTGTGTGATGGAGCAAGGAGTAAGCTGGTCATCTTCCCTCGCCGACTGACAGCGTGCCGCCTCCGGTTTTGCATGGCCGGGCGTCTGCCATCATGATTGCCTGCACGGCGTTGATTGTGTCCAACGCGTCCAGAATACCATCCCTCACCAATGATTGCCCCAAGGCAATTGGTCCCAGCCAAGAGATGATCGGTCACGACGTGAGACTGGTATTCAACCAGCTGGAGATCGTCTGTCCAGCCGAGAGCCATCACGTCGTGACCGATCTGCTCACCATTGATATAGAATTCATAGAGCCCGACTGGTTCGGAAAGATGTTGGCAGCGTAACCGTGTCGGGATAGTCCCGCAAACTCCTGATGGGGCAGGCATAACTGATCAGAACTCCGTCGCTCTTTGTCGGGCATTGGAAATATGTGTATCCATGGCCGCAATGGCACGGGCCTCATTGCGATCAGCAATGGCATCGATGATCGCGAGATGATCGGCAAATGTGTTGGGCAGCAATTGCTCATTCAGGCTGATACGCTCGCGCTTGATGAGACGAATGCGGATGGAATTGATTTTGTAGGCCAGAATCATGATTTCGTTGCCTGTGGAGCGGATCAATAAATCATGGAATTCTGAATCAACCTCCTGACCAAGATTGAGCAGGTCATCTGTAGCCCCTTTTTTCAAGGCTTCTAGAACCTCAAGATGTTGGTTGCGCTGCTCTTCCAGAATCATGGATGGCATGTTGCGGACCGCGTGAATGGTGGCTTCCCGTTCAAGGGCGGCCCGCATCTGAAAGGCATCGCGAATCATGGGCAGGTCGATTGCCGTGATCTGGATGCCCCGTTGAGGAACCACCGTGACCAGACCTTCGGCTTCAAGGCGCGGCAAGAGTTCCCGCAAAGCACCGATAGAGAGATGGAGGAGCTTGACCAGATCTTTCTGGCTGACCAACTGACCGGATTTCAACCTGCCATCGAACAAAGCTGCCTGAAATAACTCATAGGCCATTTGCTTGACGCTGACCGCTGCCTCGGTCTGTTCGGTTAGTGTGTTTCCGGTCATTTCTCGCTCCCTTAATCCGATGCCTAGAGTGCAGCAGCCTCAGCCAGCTTCAAGGCATCCCTGATTTCGGCCATTTTGTCCATGGAGAGCGGTCGCAATGGCGGCACCACGCGCGCAAAGGCCGGGTTCCCATACCGCTCAGCCATCAGCGCCTTGAGTACGGCCAAGCCACCGTTGCCGTCAACGGTCTCGATGCGCATGCAAGCTCTCTTGACGAAGCCTTCCGAGACACCACCACGATAAAGTTGCACACAATCTTTGGCAAATGGATTGGTCATCCCACCGATCATACCAGCGCCACCGGCATCAACCATCTGACGCAGGATCACATCGCTGCCTGTGAAGACGGACAATTGAGGAAAAGCACGGATCAGTTTCAGACCAGCTTCCAGATCTCCCGTTGAATCCTTGATCCCGATGACCGTCATTCCCAGTTTTTCGAGAACGGCCTCAACCTGTTCCACGGTGAAGGTGATGCCACTGAAATGCGGGAAATTGTAGAGCACGATCTCAAGGCCCGGATCGCCGGCCTTTTCTACGATTGCCTGATAATAGTCCGCGATTCCCTGAACATCCGCATCCCGGTAGAAGAAGGGCGGAATGATCAAAGCGGCGCGGCATTTCAGCTTTGCGTAGGCTTTATAGAGCGCGACAGCGTCATCAAGGGATGCCGTCATGATGCCCGGGATATGAAGGGACATATCCATGCCGCCATCGGCCATTGCCTGCAATATATCCAGTTTCTGTTGTACCGAGAAGGATGGCCCCTCGCCTGTGGTGCCAAACAGAGAAACGTAGGAACAGCCATCGGCGAGCAACTGGTTGCAGTGATGCTGTAGCGATGGAAGGTCAATATCAAAGGTCTCGTTGAGAGGCGTGATAACGGCGCCAACGACGCCCTTAAGGTCGGTATTTTGCAGCATGGAATTGGCTTTCTTGAGATCATCGCAGCGATGATATGTCTCAACATTATACATGATTTTATGACTGATACAATAAGTGTTGCGATCAGTTAGAACCATACCAAATTCCGTTCAGTCACGAGGCTGTCTCGGAAGCCACAAACGATGGTGAAAGGAAAATCATTCACTCTGACCAGCCACTTGTGATTTCAGCAATAAAGGCCGTGAAAAGAAGGAGCCCGTCTCGTTGCCTTCTACTAAGAACAGTGTCTCGCGGCTGCCACTCTGACGTCGATGCTTTGCCCAAGCATCTTCCGGTCTTCTGTTTTGACCCAGATCGCTCTAAAGAATGGCCAAATAAGGACCTGTTGATCAAGCCCTGTTCTGCGTGTTCAGAGGCATTGGGGTGATGGGCGCCAAATCCTGTTGTTGATCTGTTTCACCAAACGAGCGATCCATCGCTGTGGTCCTTGATGGGCAAAAACTGGCAGCAATTGCATTAGGCGTGATCCTCCTTCAGGGCGTAGCCCATTTGGCAAGGGATGCGGCCAATTCCGGGCAGGACTTTGCCATCTCATGCAATGAGAGCCCCGCCTCGGCGGCCTGCCATGCTTGCCGGATGGCGCGCACACCGGCTGCGATGCCCATGGGATGGCCATGGATGCCTCCGCCTCCAAGATACATCAGATCAAGCGTCTTGCCGGTTCGGTTGTAGGTATCGACCGCCTGCCCGCCCCATTGCCCGGAACAGACCACTGGCAAGGGCCGGTCGCTATCGTCAAAGACAGGCGTCATGCAATCCTTGAAGGACTTGACGAAGCTCTCATCCGATTCCCAATATTTCGCCCGGATCCCGTTGATCTGAAACTGATCGACGCCAAGCAGACGCCAGATTTTCTGGTAAGGAGCGAATTCCATTCCCATGCCGGGATTGCGGGTCATCATGTCCCAACCATTGCGGTGTGCATGCAGGCAAAGGCTCGAACGCTTGCGCAAGAAGCTCATGCCACCATAACCGATGGCGTTGATATTTATGACCGCAGCATTGCCTCCGGCCTCAAGAACCATATCGTGATTGCGCATCATTTCATCCGGATCGGTAGACGATATGCCAAAGGCATACATCACGCGCTTGCCCGTTCTTTGCTCATGGTCCCGGATCACTGGCATGATGGCCTTGACGCGATCTTTAAGTGGCGAGTAGCCGGGGCTCATCAGCTTTTCGTCGTCCTTGATGAAATCCACTCCGGCAGCACAAAGTTCGGCAATGATCGGGGCTGTTTCTTCAGGTAGAAGGCCCAGAGATGGCTTGATGATCGAGGCTATCATCACCCCATGGTCGACACCCATCAGGGCGCGGGAGCCTTTGATGCCGAATTGTGGCCCCGGATGGCTCTGCCACGCATCGGGTAGATCGACATCCATCACTCGAATGCCACTGACGCCGCGCATGGAATAGGCCCCGCCAAAAGCGATTGTCGTCAAGGCGGCAATGTCGATGCCGATGGCCTCAAGCGGAAAGGCGATGTCGATGTCTGCGCGATGATACGGACCGCGGGTGTCTGGGTCTGGCAGAGAAGGTGTGTCATGGGGGGCTAACGGGCGCACCGCCGTGACCCTTGCAGCACAACGCGCCCGTACCTGTTCGGTTTCATTAGGCAGCGCGGTGAAGGTCCCCGTTGACTGGTCCCCGGCCATCTTTTGCGCAATCGCTTCAGGGTCACCCGCAGTTTCGATCCTGTAAGTGACAGTGATAATGTTGCTGCTTGAGGTTTGGTTTTGCATGGAGACCTTCCCATATATTGCTTGCCATACTGGTATTGTCATTATACCTGTTGCTTAACCTTTCCCAGTGAATTCGATCAGATTGATCGTCGCATCGAAAAAGGGGTTGCAACATGGCTGGTTGGCGGATGGTGTCTGGACGGAATGGATCTTCGACAGTAAGAGTGAAGAATGCCGCACAATACGATCTGATAGGGTCGTTCGCGGTTGATCGAAGCGGGAGACAGTAAGCGTGACTGAGAAAAATGATGCCAAGGTGGAACGCAAGATCGTACGCCAGAAATTGTCTGATCAGGTGCTGGATGAATTGCACGCAATGATCCGTTCTGGTGAGTTTGCCGCCGATGACTATCTGCCGTCGGAACGTGACCTGATGCAACGGTTCGGTGTCGGTCGCCCTGCGGTCAGGGAGGCACTTCAATCGCTCCATACCCAGGGGCTCATCACGATCAAACATGGCGAGCGGTCCCGCGTGAATAAACTGACGGCGACCGCGGTACTCGATCATGCCAACGAAATTGCCCGCCTGTTGCTTTATTCTTCTCCGAAAAATTTTGATCATCTCAAACAGGCGCGCCGTATGGTTGAGCGTGGCATCGTCAGAGAAGCAACGCGTCTGGCGGAACCCGATGATATTCGCGATTTGCGTGCCCTGCTGGATAGGCAGCAGAATGCCCTCGACAATCCGAAAGCCTTCGTGGAAGCGGATATTCAATTTCATGCCCGCATTGCGGATATCACCCAAAATCCTATCATAGCGGCGGCGTCCAAAGCGATGTTGCGATGGTTGTTTGACTATCAATACGATCTGTTGCACTGGGTTGGGAATGAGAGTATTTCTCTCAAGGAACACAGAAAGATTGTTGATCATATGGAAGCGGGCGACGAAGAGGCCGCGGTCGAAGACATGGTTCGCCACCTCGATCGTGCCAATGCGCCCACACCTGCCAAACAGTAACTTTTGTCTTTGCCGCTCTCTCGAAAGAGTGCCCCGCCCAGCCCGAAATTGACCGCCGGATAAAGGCTGTGCGGTCCGGTGTGCGTTATCGTGCGCCACCGCCGCTGCGTACCCAACTGAAGAAATCCCTTGTGCCCATTTGCCCGCCTTTGAGGGCAATTTCCAGTCCGTCGTGATGGCCATCGCCGAAGCCTTTGCAAATGGATGCACCGGGAATCGTTGCTGCCTTGGCCTGCAACGCCTGAATTCCCAATTGCTGCAGGCCGTAGCCTGATGTGTCGCCGCCTGAAATGATGGCGCGCTTGATACTGGTGCTTTTCAAAATCCCATCAAGGACGCGACCGAGTGACACGCCAATTCTTTCATTGGCAATAGAACGATCGATAGTGCTGTTGGCCAGTGCCTTGTGGAAGGCTTCCACTGTCGGATCATCTGTTCCCTGTGCCGAACAGACCAGAGGGCTGGCTCCCCGAGCGATGACATCCTGAGACAATCGGACCACACGCTCGATTTCCTGATGCAGGCCGCTTTCTTCGCCACAGGCAAGATCGCCTCGGAAGGTAATCAACTCAAAGCCGTCCTTGGCTGCATGGGCCAATTGTTCGGCGGTCATGGGTGAAACGGACCCCGACACTCCGACAATCTGGGAAACAGGATCAAGGGCGGGTGGCTCGGACTGTTCCGTCAACAAGCCACGGTCGATCCAATGTCGGACGAGTGCATATTCAACCCCCTGACTGCCAACGACAAAGCCAAGTGCATCACGATTTTCCCAAATCAGCTTGCCAGCGGCTCGTTCTGATCTTTCCTCCATGGAATCGATGGAAAGAATCTTTATGCGGGAGGCAAGTGCCGCATTGAGCACTTTTTGCGGGTCGCTCCACAAGGCCTCGAGATCGATAAGGGCACTGGGCAGAACCGTTTGACGGGCAAGGTGGACCAGCAGATTGGCCTCGCTCATCGGTGTGACGGGATGTCTGGACATCACCGGGTGTCGATCAAGCCGGTGAACCCCTTCAAAGGTGCCTGCGAACAGATTGCCAAATGCCTGATAGCGACGCATCTGCGGTGCAGCTGTGATCATGGGAACTGCACGGGCCGGTCGAACCGTAAGGCCAACCTCGATTGCAGTGCCGATTGCACCAATTTCGGGGGAGGAATCAAAGGTCGAACAGATTTTATAATGCAACAAGGGGGCATTGAAGCTGTCGAGCCAGGCAAGAGGATCCGCCAGATTATCTCTCATCCATGCAGGACTTTTGGACCGCGCTGTGGAAGCCAATCCGATTGCCTTCACGTCAGAAAATCGTTGCCTCAAGCTATCGGAGGGAATTTCCGTAAACAGGATCGTTGGTAGTCCGGCAAAGGCGAGGACCTCCATCACGGCTGCGGCGCCCGTGAAGTCGTCTCCATACCAGGTCACCCAAGGTTTGTGCGACAATGTTTCGTCGTGGTTATGCGGATCCAATGCGTCCTCCCGAGAAATTTCAGCGAATAAAGCAGCCAACTTTGATAGCTGAGTTGACAATGCAGGCTGAATATATACTGATATAATCATTAGGTCATCATACCAGTTGAGGTTTTTTGTTCAGCTGTTCAAGAAAGGGAGGTCACCACCATGACAGTCGTCGCTTTATTCGGTGCTGGCGGTAAAATGGGTATGCGTCTGGGGCGCAACCTGATGAAAACAGATTTTCAAGTGCGCCATGTGGAAGTGTCCGACACAGGCAAAGCGTTGCTGAAGAAGGAACATGGTGTTGAAGCCGTTGCTCAGGCAGAAGCCATTGATGGCGCAGATGTGGTCATTCTCGCTGTGCCGGACACCGTGATCGGTAAGCTTGCCGAGAGCTTGGTCCCTACCCTTGCCTCTGGCACCATGGTGGTCGTGCTGGATGCGGCCGCTCCTTATGCGGGTTATCTTCCCGAACGTGAAGACATCACCTACTTCGTCACGCATCCCTGTCACCCGCCAATTTTCAATGACGAGTCAACGCCGGAAGGTCGCAAGGATCATTTCGGTGGTGATTATGCCAAACAGGGTGTTGTCAATGCGCTGATGCAAGGGCCGGAAGAGCATTATGATCTGGGTGACAAGGTGGCACGCGCCATTTATGCTCCGGTTGCCAACACCTACCGCTGCACCGTCGAACAGATGGCATTTCTGGAGCCGGGCCTGTCCGAAACCGTGTGTGCCTCATTGCTGGTTGTCATGCGCCAAGCCATGGATGAAGTCATCAAGACCGGGGTCAGCAAGGAATGTGCTCGCGACTTCCTGCTGGGTCACATGAACATCCTTGCAGCCGTGATTTTCGAGGAACGTCAGGGTGTCTTTTCCGATGCCTGCAACAAGGCCATCGAGTTCGGCATTCCGACCCTAATGAAGGATGATTGGAAAAAAGTGTTTGAGAAGGAAGAGATCCTCGCCAGCGTTAAACGCATCACGTGATGACACCTTGAATTTTCCAAACGAACAAGCCCTCTGTTCCATAATCCGGACCAGAGGGTTTTTGTTTAGCGCCCGACCTGTTTCAGGCACTTTCGCGAGGAAGCAGCTTGAATCCGAGATCGAGACTGCGTGGCGAGATTTTCTTTTCTGCGATGGCGTCCAACGCGTACCGTGCCGCCAGTTCCCCGATCCGACCAAGTGGCGACTGTGTCGTTGTCAGCTGCGGCATTGTTTGCCTGCCGATCGATATATCGTTGAACCCGGCTATCGCCAGATCATCGGGGACAGATAAGCCGCGTTTGGCACCCATCAGCAAGGCTGAGACTGCCAGATTATCATTGCTGAAATAGATACAATCAGGTGCGGGGTCCACAGAAATCAGCCGATCAAAATCCGCATCTGACAAAATGTCATCATTCTTGTCGATGTCAATCAGCATCGGTTCTTCAGCCCCCTTGGCAAGAAGGACATTCCGAAAGCCTTCAAACCGTTTGTAGGCGCGCTTGTCCATCTGCAACTGACAACCACAGAAGCAGAACCGCTGATAGCCGCGATTGAGCAAATAGTTCGCCATTTCATTGCCAGCCTTGACATGGTCAAATCCGACCGAAAGATCAATCGGGCTGTCTGGCAAATCCATCATTTCAACAATCGGGACCCCTGCCCTTTGCAAAAGCCCCCGCGCGCGGTCTGTGTGCTCGATCCCGGAGACAATAAGTGCAGACGGAGACCACGCCATCAAGGCCTCGATTGCCTGCTCTTCGCGCTCCAGAGAATAGTCGGTGTTAATCAGCATCATCTGATACCCCGCCCCATGCAACACAGGCTGCGCGTGAGCGACAATATCCGCATATACATTGTTGGAGATAGACGGGATGATCATCGGTATAATCGGCACTGATTTGGCAGACAGCATCGAGGCCATCTGATTGGGAATATAACCCATCTCGGCAGCGATCTTTCTGACCTTGTTGCGCGTGCCTGCTGCAACATCAGAATGTTCCCGCAGGGCGCGCGATGCCGTCATCTTGCTGACGCCCGCGGCTTTAGCGACATCTGACAGTGTGACACGAGCCATTCGATTTTCATCCCTTTTCATGCGTGACTTTACCGCGTTTATCACAAGCCCTGTTTATCACGACCGACAAATGGCTTTGCAACTTGACAATATGACGGCTTCCATTCAATATTTTGTTACCGATAACGGTATCGATACCGATACCGATCACAATACAAACAATCCGCGACCTTGGCAAGGGTACTTGCTGCGGGGCGCGTTGGATCGGGAGGATCTTATGTCCCAAAAGAAAGTTGCAGCAATTGGTCTTGGTTCCATGGGGTATGGCATGGCCCAGAGCCTGATACGAGCGGGGCATGAAACCTATGGCTATGATGTCGTTCCCGACCAGATGGCGCGGCTCGCGGCTGAAGGCGGCAAGTCCGCTCCCATCGCCGACATTGCTGCCAGTCTCGATGCTGTGGTTGTTTGTGTATTGAATGCGGCTCAAACTGAAGCAGTCCTGTTTGGAGACGATGGGGTCGTTCCACGACTTAAAAGGGGCGCCGTTGTCCTCTCATGTGCCACCGTAGCGCCGGACTTTGCCCGTGCGATGGAAGCCAGATGCGCCGAGCATGGCGTTCTCTATGTTGATGCTCCCATTTCCGGCGGTTCGGTGAAGGCTGCCAAAGGCCAGCTTTCCATCATGTCAGCAGCGACGCCTGAAGCCTATGCTGCTGCCGAAGAGATGTTCGAGGCCACCGCGGAAACCGTCTTCCGGCTTGGCGACTGTGCCGGTGCTGGCTCTGCAATGAAAGCGGTCAATCAGTTGCTGGCTGGCGTCCATATTGCAGCCATGGGGGAAGCGATCACCTTCGGGGTGACCCAAGGGATTGATCCGGCCACCTTTGTCGAAGTCGTCTCAAAATGTGCCGGCACCAGTTGGATGCTGGAAAACCGTGCACCGCACATTGTTGCCGGAGACTATAAACCGCATTCGGCAATTGAAATCTGGCTCAAAGATCTGGGTATCGTGCTGGACATCGCCAAGTCTGCGAAATTCAGCGCTCCGATCACCGCAGCAGCTTTGCAGCAATATGTCACGGCTGCCGGGATAGGGCTTGGTCGCGAAGATGATTCAGCGGTCGCCAAGGTCTATGCGCGCAATGCCGGCATCTTGCTGCCCGGTATGGAATAGGCATCAATACTCCGTTTCCTCCGACTGGAACAGGCGGCCTCTATCTGAACAGCTCCACTGGTTCACTCCCAAATGAGGTCGCCTGTTTCGTCACCTTGGACACCCACTTTGGAAGGATTTTTTCATGGCTACCCTGCTTGGCTGTATTGCTGATGATTTTACCGGTGCAACCGACCTCGCCGGATTGCTCGCGCGTTCCGGCGTCAAGGTTTCACTCCGTATGGGCTTGCCAACCGAGCCTCCTGTCGATACAGCGGCCTTCGAGGTCATTGCCCTGAAATGCCGCACCGCACCGCTTGATGAAGCGCTCGCTGATGTATTCGCTGCCTATGAATGGCTCAAAAAGGCTGGTGCACAGCGGTTTTTCTGGAAATATTGCTCAACCTTTGACTCAACGGACAAAGGCAATATTGGACCGATTGCCGAAACCTTGATGACAAAGATCGGCACAAAACAGACGATATATTGCCCGGCTTTCCCCGAGAATGGACGATCAATTTTCATGGGCAATCTGTTTGTCGGTGAACAGCCAATCGCTGAAAGCCCGATGAAGGACCACCCCCTGACCCCCATGAAGGACAGCAACCTGATGCGCCTGTTGCAGCCTCAGGTCAGCAAACCGGTCGGGCTCGCTAACAGGCTCTGTGTTGCCAAAGGCCCTGAGGCTCTTCAGCAAAGACTGGACGAGCTGAAGACGCAAGGGGTGGCCCATGTGATTGTCGATGCTGTGGCCAACGAGGATCTCTTCACCATCTCCAAGGCCTGTCAGGACATGCCTCTGATGACGGGTGGCAGTGCCATCGCTATGCCGCTGCCTATGTTGTATCTGGAGCAAGGGCTGCTTTCTGCTGATGCCGGGAAGACCGAAATTCCTCATCTTGCCGACAAAGCCATTATCCTGTCCGGTTCCTGCTCAGCCATGACACGGGCACAGGTTGCAAACTATGGCGCAACAGCGCCCAGCTATCGGCTGGACCCACTGGAACTGGCTCAGAATGGCCCGAAAGCGGCCCTCGATTGGCTGGCTGAGCAGAATCTTGCCGATTCTCCTCTGGTTTATGCAACCGCAGAGCCTGATCAGGTCAAGGCTGCGCAAGAGGCCTTGGGCGTCATGAAGGCGGGGGAACTTGTCGAAGAAGCTTTGGCTGCGCTGGCGGTTGCTGCACGCGATCAGGGGGCTGAGCGCTTTGTCATCGCCGGTGGTGAGACATCGGGTGCGGTGACTCAGGCACTGGGTATCAACAAGCTCGATGTCAGCGTCGAAATTGCACCCGGTGTGCCATGGTCCTTCTGTGAAACAGCAGGCAAAAAGGTCGCCTTGACCCTGAAGTCCGGCAATTTCGGGTCAGAGGGGTTCTTTACCGATGCTTTGGCGCGCTTGAAGGAGCTTGAGGCAGCATGAGCGAGGAATCCAAATTAAGGGAATTGATGTGCCTGCTGGCAAAGTCGCTTTTTGATCGTGGTTTAACTGGCGGCTCAACAGGCAACATCTCGGCCCGCACTGCGGATGGAGGCCTGCTGGTTTCCCCTTCCGGCTCGTGTTTTGGTCGGCTCGACCCGGGTAAACTCAGCCGCTTCGACACAGAAGGCAAGTTGGTCGACGGGGACAAGCCTACCAAGGAAATGCCCCTGCACGCCGCGTTTTATGACACACGGTCGACAGCGGGCGCTGTTGTTCACCTGCATTCCTGTCATTCAGTTGCTTTGTCGATGATGCCGGACGCCAATGAGGATGACTTTCTGCCGCATCTGACGCCTTATGCCATCATGAAGCTTGGCAAGGTCAAGTTGCTGCCCTTCTTCATGCCGGGCGATGCGGCAATCGGAGATGCCGTCCGCGGGCTGGCGGGCAAACGTTCGGCCGTGATGCTGGCCAATCACGGCCCGGTTGTCGCAGGCAAGGATGTCGAAGCAGCATGCAACGCCATCGAGGAACTCGAGGATACGGCGCGCTTGGCGATGATGACGCGCGGCCTCCATCCCCGAGGACTGGGTGAGGAGCAAATCAGGAATTTGGTTACGAAATTTGACGTGGAGTGGGAGTGATGACGAAGTTTTCAGCAAATTTGGGGTTTCTTTGGAGTGACTTGGCACTTCCAGATGCCATTCGGGCGGCCAAAGCTGCCGGATTTGATGCTGTGGAATGCCATTGGCCGTTCGATTATCCGGCCGAAGACGTGAAACAGGCGCTGGATGAGACCGGCCTGACAATGCTCGGGCTCAACACGGTGCGTGGCGACACGGCCGCCGGTGACAATGGCCTTGCTGCCATTCCCGGTCGCGAGCAGGAAGCCAGAGCGGCTATTGATCAGGCGGTCGCCTATGCCGCTGCCATCGGAACACCGAATGTGCATGTCATGGCCGGCTTTGCGGGTGGCCCGAAGGCTCACGCGACCTTTGTCGACAATTTGGCCTATGCCTGCAAACAGGCTGAGGCACACGACATCACGATCCTGATCGAGCCACTCAATCACTATGACGCGCCAAACTATTTCCTTGCGACGTCAGAGCAGGCCAAGGCCATCATTCTGGAAGTTGGTGCACCAAACCTGAAACTGATGTTTGACTGCTATCACTTGCAGATCATGGAGGGTGATCTGGCTAACCGGCTGGAAAGATTGCTACCCCACATCGGTCATATCCAGTTTGCCTCGGTGCCAGACCGTGGGGCTCCGGATCATGGGGAAGTCAACTATCCCTTCCTGTTTGCGCTGGCAGATAGCCTCAAATGGACAACGCCAATTGGTGCAGAATACAAGCCCGGCTCAACACCAACTGACGAAACGCTCGGTTGGTTGAAGGCTTGACGGGCTTGTGCCCCGCCTTGCCTTCTCTGGCAGGCATGCAGGGCGGGGCTGCAACAAGTCATTGACATTGTCCGCCTGCGGGCAAAGAAATTACGGTGAGCAAAAGACAAAAACCCTGCCGACCAGATCCGGTCGGCAGGGTTTTGATGTGTCGGACAGAGCCTAGTCGCGCGGCAGGATGCGGCGGAGGGTTTGCAGGTTCTTGCCGCAAACCGATAGCCCGTCTCCACCATAGCTTTCCAGCAGAATGGGGCTTGCAAAGCCTTCTGCCAGTGCCATGCGAATGGCTTCGCGATAGTTGATTACCCCGAATTCAAGCGGAACCGGTGCCGTGGCATAACTGCCCGTGGCCGGGTCTTCATCGCGTGTGTAGTTCTTCACATGCCAATATTTCATGAAGGGAGCGACCTTCGCCAGCATGTCATTCCACTTGTCCATCGGACGATGCAAGCGAACAAGGTTGCCGATATCGGCGCAGATGCCGACATTGTCCCGGTCCACATCAGTGACAAAGCGTACCGCGCTGTCCGGTGTCCCGATATAGGTGTCCTCATACATTTCCATGGCGATCGAAATGCCATTTTCCTTTGCATGATCGGCCAGTTCGCGGATCCGATCCACCGCCAGCTTCCATGTCGCAGGGTCATCGGGGTTGCTGTAGCCCTCGGCGAGCCAGAACCACAGCGCCTTTTCCTGCGCTGGCGTGAAGGGACCGAAGAAGCCAAACGCAACTTCACTGGCGCCAACATCTGCTGCGGTATCCAGAAAACGGTGACAATAGGCCAGCGTTTGATCGCCGGCCTCGGGATCGATCACGCATTTGCGGGATGTCGACATGGCAGGGATGGTCAAACCAGCTTGCTTGACCACGGCCTTGAACTCGTCAAGACGGGATGGTTCCAGATCGGCAATCCGCATCCAGCTATCCGTGGGGTCTAGTTCGGTGAACCCTTCCTCTGCCACCTGTATGAGTGCATCGGCCCAAATCTCGGCTGGCGCGTCTTGCACCAGAGAGCCGTCCGGCAGCACCGGGGAGAAGGGAATCATCGCACAGGCAATCGGCCAATTGTCGCGCGTCCACCTGTATTTACTCATTTTGCTATCTCCAAATTTGACGGCAGGCCAACCGGACAGGTCAGCCGCCGTTGCGGGTCGTGTTGCTCACAGATTTGCATTCATGTAGGAGGTGATGAGGTCATCAAAGGAGGCATCTGCCTTGAAACCCAATGCCTCTGCCTTGGGCGTTGCAATGCCCCCTGGCCAGGTCACAACAATCGCTTCGATCTTGGGATCCGGGGCGTCCTTGACATGGGCGACCACTTCCTTGCCGGCAATGGCTTCCAGACGATCCAGCATGTGCTGAACGGAGACGCTCAAGCCCGGCAAAGTGATCGCGCCGCGATCCCCGATCACATCCTGACCAAGGGCAATGGCATGCATGACGGAGGAGACGGCCATATCCGGCGATCCAAGATGCAAGCGCGTGTTGCGGGATACCGGAAGCAGAGCCTGCTCACCGGAAAGTGGCTCACGAATGATGCCACTGGCAAAACTGGATGCTGCACTGTTCGGTTTGCCCGGTCGAACGGAAATGGTTGGGAAGCGAATGGTGCGTCCCTTGATGAAGCCCTTGCGACTGGCGTCGCGAACGAGATACTCGCCGACGACCTTCTCCATGCCATAGGAAGAAAGCGGCATAGGGGTCAGGTCCTCGTCAATGTCGGAATTGCCCGCGCAGCTGAAGACGGCGATTGAGGACGTGAAGACAAAAACCGGCGGCTTTGGCTGTTTGCGACAGCTGTCGATCAGCGCTCTCAGCGCGTCGACATTGACCTTCATGCCAAGATCGAAGTCCGCTTCTGCAGCCGAGCTGACCACGGCGGCCAGATGGACAAAGATGTCTGGCTTGATCTCGTCGATCCTTTTCAAAAGAGCTGTATCGGTCAGATCACCGACCAGCGCTTCGACTTTATCAAGGTCGCTCGCCAACCCTTCAACACCGTCTGCAAACATATCGCAGGCATAAACAGCATCGACAGGCTGCTCGGTACCATCGACCGTTATTGCGCCGCGCTCGACAAGGTCTCGCACCATGCGCTGTCCAACAAAACCACCAGCACCAGTTACTAGTATTTTCATCATGTCACCTTTTGTATTTGTGCGGATTTACCGCGTGCGAAGCCCTTCCAGCGGGTTGCCAGAATTGTTCGCCAATTCATGCATGGTGTCAGAAGGCACCGGCATTGCCGTCAAAACGGCGGGAGTGACGCACCGGATTTCGCCCACTGGGAGCCGGAACCCGATGCGGTCCTTTCAATCAGAGAAGAATTGTCACAATGTTTGGCCATATCAGAAGGATGGAGATCGCCAAGACCTGCACCCCGATGAAGGGCAGGAAGCCTTTGAAGATGTCCGTCAGAGAGATATGGTCCGGTGCGACAGACTTGAGATAGAAGGCCGCGGGCCCGAAGGGCGGCGAGAGGAAACTCACCTGCATATTCATACAGAATAGAACACCAAACCAAATGGAGACCATGTTGGGGTCCAGTTGACCAATGAAGCCGATTTCCTCAATCGGCAATCTTTGCACGATTGGCAGGAAGACCGGGATAATCAACAGCACGATACCGACCCAGTCCATGAAGGCCCCCATGAACAGAAGGATCACCATCATGGTCAAGAGGATCACCATGGTCGGCATTTCCGATCCGACGATCATATCCGCAATATAACGCGGCCCACCGGACAGGGTATATGACCCGGCCAAAGCCGCCGCACCGATGGTGACCCACAAAATGGTGCCGGTGGACTTCATCGTCCGCATCATGGAATCCCACAACAGGCCGATGGACGCCTCTCCCCGCAGCAAGGCAATTACGAAGACGGCAAACGCCCCCATGCCCGCAGCTTCGGTAATGCCGGTAATGCCGCCATAGATTGATCCGAGCACAACGCTGATGACGGTGAAAGGCGGGACAAGGCCTTTGCCGTGTTTCCAGCCCAGAGCGGATCGCTCACGGCCAAAAACAACATACACGAGGAACAGACCCAGGGCGACAAAGCCCGCCAGATAAGGGATGTGCCAAGACATACCCAACGCGATGGGATCTGCGGTTTCACCAAGGTTGGCATTCTGACCGGTTACGGTGAAGAACAACACGCGCAGCAGCAGAAGAGCGGAGACACCTGCCAACAGAATGGACAAGAATGCACCGAACATACCCATCTTTTGCCGTCCGGTCGGATCACCCGGCTTGGGATCAGGCAATGGGGCGTGTTCAGGATGCAGTTGGGTGCGAATGACGATATAAAGAATGATGAAGCTGGCAAGCATGAAGCCAGGCAGGAAGGCTGCGGTGAACAAAGCCTTGATTGAAGTCTCGGTGATCAGGCCATACATGATCAAGACGATCGATGGCGGGATCATCGTTCCCAGCGTGCCGGACGCACAGATCGTGCCGACTGCCAGTTCCTGATTGTAACCAAGCTTGAGCATTTGAGGCAGAGCAATCAGCCCCAGCAGCACCACTTCACCACCGACGATGCCCGACATGGCGGCCATGATGACGGCCATCAGGGACGTTACGATTGCGACACCGCCCCGGACACTCGAAAGCCAATAATCAAGGGCCTTATACATTTCCTTGGCGATGCCAGAGCGCTCGAGCAAGGCGGCCATGAAAATGAATAGCGGCACCGATATCATGACATAGTCGGTCAGTAGGCCGAAGACCTTTTGTGTCAGGATATAGAGAGGCCCGGTTCCTGCCTTTCCGGTTAGCAAGCCTTCGCCGAAGGTAAACGGGTCAAGTAGCAATGCGGGTTCGAATTTCATGACCATGACCAGAACGGCCAGGAAGAATGAAGCAAAAGCCAGCGGTACACCAATGGCAAGCAACATGCACATTGCCACCACAAGGACGATTGAGATTGTTCCGACGTCCATTATTCGACTCCAACAGTGCGTTTGAGGGTATCGATCTCGTCCTGATCCACTTCATCGGCAGCGCTATGCAGCACCTTTTTCTCGTTCCAGTCAGCAACCAGATTGATGACGGACTGAATGGCGATAAGGGATATGACGATCAGAATTGCGGGAAGAACAGTCGCCGGAATGGGAGGATCAAAGGCTGTGCCGAACATTTCCCATTTGTAGAACTTGTTGACGAAAACCTGATAGAAACTGCCATAGACAAGGAAGAAAGCCGTCAGGCAAACCGTCGCAACCGCGATGATGTCAAACACACGCTGTATGGTGCGGGGGACGACATCATAGAACAGGAAAATGCGGATGTGGCATCTTTGCTGCATCGCATAAAGACCCGAACACAGGAACACGAAACAGGCCAGCCACTGGGTCATTTCGTTGGCCCAAAGCGTCGGGGCCTCAAAGACATAGCGTAGGAACACCTCGTAAAGCATGATGCACGACATGCTGATGATGATGATCATCGTGACACGAGAGACGAACAATGAGAGGCGATCCACCTGCCTCCAGTGCTGATACTCTTTGGGTGCAATCCGGACGGTTAAACAGCCAATCACAAACAATATGGGAATAAGCACCATTGCCAGCCAGTCGATGGGATCGGCATGACCTCCGAATAAACCCGGAATCCCCGGTGCGATATCCTTGCTGGCATGCAGCTGGCTCATAATGTCGACGAGGCTTTGGTTCTCGGGCGGATAAATATCAAGGATAAAGGCCGGCATGTGCCAGACAACCCATCCTCCGCAAATCAGAAATGCGGAGGGAATGATCCACTCTCGCAATTCCCCGGTAGACACTCGCATAACCTATCCTCCTTATGCGAACTGGTATTTTCACAGAGCCGGTCATGAAACATCGGGTATTTGGGTCCATGTGCACTATTGATGTACCCATCGCTGGTTAACCTGCGATGGGTAGTCAACTGCTGCCTATCGTTGGCAGCGGTCACCTTCCAATGGTGCTTTGAAACATGCGCTGGTTTTCATGCAACCCCCCAGATCTTTATCCGGCTTTGAGAGCCAACTGGATATCCATCTTTTAGAACAGACTTGACGCTGAACGTGATGGACTGGCGCGGACTTCCCTGGCCTACCGTGCGTCCCAACGCTGACAATCTTGGAATCCTCCAACTCCTTGCCAATGCATCAGGCTGCCCGATTAGGCCTTTGGATAAGTGAGGCCGAGGCTAGCTCCTAGGGATAAAAGTTAACGTCCAAAACCAAAGGCCGCAAGAAAAACATTGAGATTATACAAAAATTATGAAATTATGCGTTATCTCGTGATTTTTAAACACAAACATCTTTGTGGTAAAATGTCAGAAATAGCAGATATGTTCGAAAATATGCGCGACCGGATGGTCAGCGCTGAATTTGCACCTCAGCAACGCATTCGTGCGGAAGACTTGCGGATGGATTATGGGGTTTCGGCTTCGACAATGAGAGAAGTCCTCTTCCGGCTCTCAACGCTTGGACTTGTCGATTTTCAGGAGCAGCGCGGGTTTCGTAAGCCTGCTCAATCTGACCAGTTGCAGGATGAATTGACCCATTTTCGCATTCTGCTCGAATGCGAGGGTGCTGTGCACTCCGTGCGTAACGGAGGCATTGCCTGGGAGGCGCAGCTGTCCGCGGCGCACTATGCTCTGGGGCATATTGAATCCCGAGCCAAGGATAACAAAGATCCTTCACCGGAACTGCTGATGCTATGGATGCATGCCGAGTTGGACTTCCACAAGACGCTGATCTCTGCCTGCCAGAATGACGTTCTGATCCAGACGCATGAGAGTGTTTTCTTCCGTCATCGACAGCAACTCAATTTCCAAGACAGAGACTTCCACAAGGTTCCTGCCAACATTCATCATCACCAGCGCATTCTGGATGCTGCGCTTGAGAAGGATGCTGATGCGGTGCGTGAGCATCTGACCAACCACTTGCTGCAGAATCTTAACAAACCGGCGTCTTCAACGTGAGGATGTGTATCTGATTTATGGGCACGCTCGGATACCACCATGATGGTCGTGCGCCTAGAAATTGTCTGAAGAGGGGATTCAGACCGACTGATAGTCGGCTGATATGGAGAAACACAGTCTCTTCAGGCGATCAAGCGACCCTTTAGCGGGTCTTTTGGGGGAGCCCGAATCTTTTGATCCGGGCGCCTGGTAGTTCCAATATTTGAAAGGACACTCAGGTGAAACTATCAACTAAACTGGCGATGGCTACGGCACTCAGCTTCGGCATTCTTACGTCTGCGGCTAGCGCTGCAGATGTCACATTGCGAATCCAATCGCATATGGCGCCAGAATCAACACAGGGTAAACTGCTCGCCAAGTTCGTCGATGATATCGAAGTGATGTCTGAAGGCTCGATCAAGGTCGAATTCTTCTATTCGGCTGCTTTGGTAAAACCGTCTGAAACCTTTGACGCTGCTGCCACGGGTATTCTTGATTGTGATATGACCAACGGGTCTTATCAGACCGGTAAAAACCCGGCCTTCCAGTTTGTTGCCGATACAATGGGTGGCTATGACACCCCAATGCAATATTTGGCATGGATCAACTTTGGCGGCGGTCGCGAAGCGATCAATGAGCTTTATGCTCCATACAACATGCACTTCGTCGGTGCACAGGTTGGTGGTCAGGAATCCCTGAACTCAACCAAGCCATTGCCTAACATTGGTGCCCTCAAAAACTTCAAATTCCGCTCTCCTCCGGGCCTGGAAACAGAAATTTTCCAGTCTCTTGGCGCCAAGCCTGTGGTCATGGACTTCACCGAAATCTTTACCGCTCTCGAAACCGGTATTGTTGATGGTGCTGACGCTTCCACACTCGCTCAGAACACCTCCCTTGGTGTTTATGACGTAGCCAAGCACACCACCTATCCGGGCTTCCACTCCATGTCTTCTGACCAGCTGGCCTGCCGTCAGGATGCCTGGGATGGTCTGTCCAAAGGCCAGCAACGCATCATCGAAACCGCACATAAGAAGCTGATGTCTGACTATGTGATGATCACGATGATCGAAAACGGCGAAGCTTTTGCAAAAATGGACGATATGGGTGTCTCCACCTATGACTGGTCCGCAGAAGATCGTGCTCAGTTCCGCAGCGCTGCAAAAACCGCGTGGGATGCATGGGCCAAGAAAACGCCGGAAGCCGCCAAAATGGTTGATAGCCACAAAGCCTTCCTGAAACGCATCGGCCTGTCCAAATAAGCTCCTCTTCCCCACACCAAAAGGCACCTCCAGCCAATCGGCTGGGGGTGTTTTTTTATGCTTGCGGTCCTGTGTTGCATTCCAGCCTTTGTTGCGCACGAATAGCCACCTATCAAAGGGTTGGCGCTTGTATCTGGTGGATGAAGGGCCTACATGCTGCCAAGACTTGATGAGCAAGACACAGGTCATTTGTCAGGCAGGTTGGAGCAGTATATGGATTCCTTGACGCAGGCGGTATTGGGCGCAACAGTCGGCTACGCAGTGGGTGGTCGCCATTTGGGGCGCAAGGCTGCCTTGTGGGGGATTGGTTTGGGCACCCTGCCCGATCTGGATGTGCTGGTGCGCTATGTGGACCCGATCGACAGTTTCGTCATGCATCGCTCCTGGTCGCATTCCTTGATCCTGACGGGTCTGGCAGCCTTTCCCCTTGGGTTGATGATCAGTCGCCTGCATAAGACAGCGCGTGCTGCACCAATGCGCATGATATGTATGGCGTGGCTGATCCTGTTCACTCACATCATGCTCGATGCGTTGACGAGTTACGGCACGCAAATTTTCTGGGGTCTCAAGGAAATCATTCCGACACTGCCTCAGGCACCGGTCGGGGTTGCGTCGATATCGATCATTGATCCGGTTTATACTCTGCCCTTGTTGTTTGCGACCATCTGGATCTTGGTGCGAGGTCGTGTGCGGCCAGATGGCCGGGCAACACGTGCTGGATCCGTCACAATTGTGGCCCTGCTCTTCTCCACCCTTTATCTTGGCTGGGGATTGATCGCGCAATATCAGGTAGAGCAAAAGCTCAGAGCGCAGATGGCCGCCGCGGGAACGAAAATTGATGATGTCTATGTCACGCCAACTTTTGGCAATTCGGTGCTTTGGTATGTAATGGTGCGCGAAGGTGACAAGGTTCATTATGGTTTGCGGTCGTTGCTGGAAGATGCGGACAAGCCAATCGAACTGAGAACGCAAGAGCGACGTTCTGATCTGATCGCCTTACTGACAAATGGTTCAAAAGCGCAACAGGTCGTGGCTTTTTCTCATGGTTTTTATCGCTTGGCCGAGACGGATGGGCGCATCTATATTGCCGACATGCGGATGGGCTATCCGCCGCATTTCGGGTTCAACTTCGCATTGGCAGCACGGCCAGACGCCGCTGAGGATCCGGTGGCCTTGATGCCGACAGAGCATGTGCGTGGACATCTCGACAGTCGCCTGTTTGGTTTCCTCTGGCAGCGCATATTCGATCCTGCAGCCAGCATGGCCAACTGACGGGCCCCGTTAAGCTCGTCTCTCGGGCTCCGGCCAGACGACAATATCGATCGGGTCAGGCAATCCTGCAACCGGCACGCCTATGCGGTGATCGGTTCGGGATCCCGGTGTGAAACCATCTTCGACTGCTCGCTCGAAACAGGTTTTGGACGTGACAAGGCATGATTGTTGCGCCTTGTTGGCATCTTCCAATTTGGCAGTCCGGTTGACCGCATCGCCAATCACCGTGAATTCAAGGCGATCATGCACCCCAATAACGCCAACCATCACGCGACCAAAATCCACTGCGACACCTATCCTGAAGGGCTCCGGCCACCCCAGTTCTGTAAAGGCATGGGACTTTTCAGCCATGGTCAGGATGATTGATTCTGCGGCCTCCAAAGCTCGGGCTGCGGGATTCTCGATGACAGTGACCGCGCCAAAAGTGGCCAATATGCCGTCGCCCAGAAATTTGTCGACCGAACCACCCGCCTTCTCGATCAACGGGACGACTATGGATTGATAGTCTGCAAGGATCTGGATGGTTAGTTCGGGCGCCAGATCTGCGGAAATTCGGGTGAAGCCCCGTACGTCAACCAGCATGATCGCCGCATCGCGTAACTCCCCCTCACCGGCCTGCATCACCTCGTCAGAATCGGTAATTGAACGTGCAACATCATCGGAGAAGAAGCGCTGTAATTGTTGCGTTGCTGTCTGTTCCTTGACCGCCGTAAAAAGCAGACTGCGACCTCTTAGCAACATCAATGTCAAAATGATGGTCACGGCGATGATGACAAATATCTTGTCCAGTTCTGCTCCAATCAGAATCGAGTCACTGGTGATGTAGGTGACATAGTTCCTCGTGATCAGCATACCGTCCATGTCGGAAAAAAGCGCATAGCCCAGCATTCCTATCCAACCGACAACCGCGACAGCACCCGTGAAAAGCACATAGCGGGCGTCGAACCGCAAGGACCGCAGAGCGATGAAGAGGAATAAATATAGGAAGGTCGGCGATTTCAGATAAAATGAAGGATGCTGGAGATACTGGATATGGTAGCTGAAAATGATCCCCAGCAACATCGAAACATCAATCAAAATCGACAGAATGATCAGCCAGTTGGGTAGCAATTGGCGGTGGGCCAGAAAGAGCTTGGCGAGGGTGAACAGCAGATAGCCGACCAGGGCCATGGGCACGAAATTATGCCCCAGATTGCCGCCTTCCGCCCGTGGTGCGATGAGATAGAGTGTGCCGAACAGGCAGATAACCAACAACTGAACCCAGCCGATCAGGATTTCGGCGGCTTCTTCTTGTGTCTGGATTTCTCTAAGCACACGCCGGGGGACATGCTCATCGGGCCGATTGTGGCCCATATTGATGATTGTCCGGAAGATCTTTGGCAAAGTCATGATGTTGGCAATCAAAATTGATATGGGCGCTGCGACACAATCTGCATAGCGTGTTTAATCCGGCGTTTGATTGTCTGGCAAATTGGCTGGCAACTCAATCACCATGCCTTGCCGACCGACGGTGACTCTATTTGACGAGGCGTTGACATGGGCCTGTATCTGATCGAGTGCTTCATCCGTTCGGTAAGGTGCGTGATGAAACAGAATGGATTGCTTGACCGATGTCTCTTTCGCCAGTTGCAGACACACATCATCGGTGGAGTGACCCCAGCCAACATATTTGGGATAGTCCTCTGCTGTATACATCGCATCAAAAACCATCAGGTCGGCACCACTGACAAAGGCTTTGATATCTTCACCAAGACCACCTGCTTCATGCTCAAAATCGGTGACGATGGCGATGACACGCCCTTTCCATTCGATCCGATAACCACAGGCCCCACCTGGATGGTTCAGCCGGATTGTTTGGATTTTGGCACCGTTATCGAGTTCCATGGTCTCGCCGATGGTGAATTCACTGAAGGTGGTGCATGTCAGAAGTGTGGTGGTCACCGGAAAAAGCGGCGGTTCCATCAGTTTTGACAAGGAATCATGCAAGGTCACGCCATTGTCGAGGATCGGACCATGGGCCCTCACCTTCACATTGGGATTGTAGGCCGAGCAAAAGAAAGGCATGCCGCACAGATGATCAAAATGATAATGCGTGACAAACAGATCCAGTTGCTCTGTGCCGCGGGCGATGAGATCAAGCCCGAGATGCCGGATGCCAGAGCCGCCATCAATCACGATGACATCATCGCCGCAGGAAATCTCAATGCAGGCTGTGTCGCCGCCATAGCGGCTCGTTTCCGGTGTGCAACAGGGTATTGACCCTCTAACGCCCCAAAACCGTACCTTTACCACTTCACTCAATGTTGTCTCCTGTTACGGCTTTGGTGCCATGCGCCGGTTCACGACTTCAGCAAGGTCAGTTCCTTGTTCATCCGGTCCAGGCGCTGACCCAATTCCCGCATCACTTCCAATGAAACATCTGGAAATTCTCGCAACAGTTTAAGGAAGTTGTCTTTAGAAATTGCCAATGCTTCCAGATCCGTCGCCGCTACAATGGTTGCTGTGCGGGGTACATCGCAAAGAATAGCGATTTCACCCACAATGTCATTGACGGTGAAATCGGCAACCTTGACCGGACCATCGGGCGTATCAACCAGAACATCGGCTGTGCCATCCAGTATGATGTAAGCGGCATCGCCTGTTTCACCCTGATCACACAGATGCTCTCCTTGAGTGAAAAACAATCGATCACTGATGAAGGCCAACAGCTTGAGCTTGGCCGCTTCGATGCCCTTAAAGAGGGGCACTTTCTTGAGCGTTTCGACCTCAGTATTCAAGCCCATGAGTGTTTCCTCCGGTGATGAAGGCAGGTGTCCTGTTGTTGTTGTCGGTCGCGGATCACTGGCATCAGACAGTCTCCAGAATGTCTTGTGGTGCGCCGGACTGGACGATCCGGCCTGATTGCATGATGTGGAGTTTATCACAATTGGGTGCCAAGTCGGGACGATTGACGCCCCAGATGACGGTCTTATTGGCCATCGCTTGTTCCACCAAAGCGTGGGTTACCTGATCTTCGGATGTGCCTTGCAGCAAATCGTCAGCGATGAGGATTGTTGGTTGTTTGAGCAAGGCACGAACCAGTGCAATTTTGCGTCTTTGCCCGACGGATAGAACGCTGCCCATCACGCCGACATCGAAGTCGAGCCCCGCCTGCATGATATAGGCCGTGAGGCCCACCTCTTCGCTGATGTCAGAGACCAGCCTTGCGACGGCCTCCTGGCTGCCCCGGCGATCCGCACGAGGCAGGCCGAAGACCAAATTTTCCGAAATGGAGAAATAGGGATGGACTGCATCGCGATCAAAAAAGGCGAAATCCTTGCGATCCTCTTCAGACAGGCTTCGCCGAAAGGCTTCTCGAAGGGAGACGATTTGTGCGGCGCGTTCGTCTGACAGCACTCCCAAACGGTGGCGAGCGGGACTGAGGCGAAAGGCCAGCGCGATGAAACGGCGGGTCTCCCAGCGTTCAAGCGCTTCTGCTCCCTGACTGTGTGCCTTTGCAACAAGATTGCGATATTCAACCAACTCTGTCGCAGTCATCAGGTCGAGGGACTCGAGGATAGCGCTGTCTCCGTCTATGTCAGAGAAGAGTTCGATAATCGCATCGGCCACGGCTATGCCGATTTCGACAAACAGCTTGCGGCAACCGCTTTGGTTGAGGAAGGCCCGCACATGGTCATTTTCCGACAGCATGCCGACCTCGGTATGACGATCGGCGGAGGTGGCAAAAAGCAGATTTTCAGCGAGCGTTGCAGTGGGGTTGAACGCATCCCTGATCCAGAAGGCGATTTTGGAGGACAGGTTGCGGTTTGCCTGAACATCATCGAACAACTTGTTACGCGCCATCAGAATGGCATTCTGGGTCTTTTCATCCAGATTTTCAGGAAAGCGAGAGCGCAGTCCCATCTGGTAAATGTCATCTCCAAGTCCCACATGATTCAACAATTCGACAGCGCGGGTGTCGAGTTCTTCGGGTGTCGCAACGCCTGCCGCTTGATAATTTTCCCAAATGGCTTCAATAACATAGGGTGTATTGCCGGTCAGTTCGGCTTCCCGCATGCGATCGGCCAGATCATCAAGCGCTTCGGGGGTGGAAATTGGCCGGTTGCGAATGCTGTAACGCAGATTGGATCGAATGGTGCCAGAAAAGATCTGCGGCGATGGGCCGATATAGGCAACCTTCTGTCCGATGACGCTTTCCGGCATTTCTTCAAGATTCTTGCCTCCTACCGTCAGGCGACCCGATTTGGGCGACAGCAAACCTGCTAGCATGGCGGCCAGTTCGGTGCGGCCACTCCCATCTCCTCCCACCAAGGCAACCGTCTCGCCGGGGTCTATCGACAAGGTGATGGCGGACAGCTCCTGCCCGGCAGAATCTCCCACATAGGTGACATGATCGAGTTTCATTTGACCTGCCATTGCAGAGAGCAGATCTTCAGTCGGTTCCGTAGAGATACGAGTGTCTGGATACAGATCGGGTATATCGAAATTCTCGACAATGGCCTCATATTTGATGCGTACATCGGCTTGATTCTGGTAATAGCCGAGCAGCTCCTTCCATGGACCCGCCAAGTCCTTGTAGGCAGCCAAAACCGCAACCAATGCCCCAAAACTGACGTCGCCCTTGATCACCAGATATCCGCCGATCGAGTAGAAGAAGAAGGGGGTCAACTGGTTGATGAAGTTATTGATGAACTTGATCATGAATTTGCGGCGGAAAACCGCAAACCGGATGGTGAAATTGGCGTGTAGCCGGTCGGTCAATTCTGCCAGATGCCATTGGGCGGTGTCGTTGGCATGAATTTCTGTGATGCCCTGCACACTTTCCCCGATCCGGTCGGAAATACGCCGGACATTGCGGACACGCTCCTTATTGAGCATATTCACCCGCTTTTGCAGTTTGGGGATGATATAGCCCTGAACGGGATAGAAAGTGATCGCTGCGACGCCCAGCAGCGGGTCCTGCACGAAGATGAAGACCAGATAGACCAGGAGCTGACCGCCCTGAAAGGCGGGCAACGCCACTGCATCGCCGATAAACCCGCCCAGTGGCTCTACTTCCGAGGTGATCATCGGGATGATTTCACCGGAACTCATCTTGCGAAAACGAGGCAAACGGAACAGCAGGACGCGTTTATATAAATCATAGCGCAAGCGGCGCAGCATCCGTTCACCCACCAGCCCGCGATAGACATTCAACACATATTTGACTGCATTGTTGATCACTACGAGGCCAAGGAAGGAGAAGCACAGGAGCAGCAGATAGTCGATCTGCCCCCATTCGGCTCCCAAAAGAGATCGCGGGAAATTCTTTCCTGAAATTGCGTCATTGACGATCAGCTTGGGAAGCTCAAGCGTGTAGTAAAGGATAGGAAAGGAAAGCAGCGTAATCAGAAACAGGATGATCTGCTGTGTCCTACTGTAGCGCCAGACAAATTGAAAAAGGCTCTTTTCCATGCTTCCCCGTCTTCAACCTGTTGGTTGCCAAGTGTTTTTGAAGCGCTAATCCACTGATGCAACCATGGCATCTATGGGGCGCAACATCAATAACCATTGTTTGACATCATAGTCAGATGCAATCGCTCCTTGTCCAATCACAGTTGCTTGCAGTTGGGTTCATTCTGATCGGCTGCTCCCGATGCAGGTCCCGATCCGTTGTGCATGAAAAAGTCTTTTTCGCAAGCCGGGCGGCATGACAAAATTTGCCCTGAAGCTGGATCGTAAGAGACCGAGCCACCGCAGATGGTGTCATGTACGAAAAATCGCGGTTTTTGTATTGCCTCACGCATTGGGACTGGCTTGTTTCCAAAGCGCGGTTTTCCTACATTCCATCCATGAAATCAGACCAGAACAGGATAGCGACCCCATGGAAATCCGTGCAGATGTGACCAATGCAATTGGCAACACCCCCCTTATTCGCTTGAATGCGGCGAGTGAGGCGACGGGCTGTGAAATCCTTGGCAAGGCGGAGTTCCTCAATCCGGGGCAGTCCGTCAAGGATCGTGCCGCCCTCTATATTATCAGACAAGCTGTTGCTGATGGCAGCTTGCGCCCCGGTGGCACAATTGTCGAAGGCACCGCCGGCAATACGGGGATCGGGCTTGCGCTGCTCGCCAATGCTCTTGGCTATCGCACGGTGATTGTCATTCCTGAGACCCAGTCTCAGGAGAAAAAAGACATGCTGCGCCTTGCTGGTGCGGAGTTGGTGGAAGTGCCAGCCGTGCCGTATCGCAATCCCAACAATTACGTCAAGGTGTCCCAGCGTCTCGCTGAACAACTCAATGAGAGTGAACCAAATGGAGCCATATGGGCCAACCAGTTTGACAATGTGGCCAACCGTCAGGCTCATATCGAGACCACTTCGCAGGAAATCTGGCACCAAACGGATGGCAAAATCGACGGTTTCATCTGCGCTGTCGGGACTGGCGGTACGCTGGCTGGAACCGCTCAGGGTCTGCGGGCCCACAACCCGGATATCAAGATCGGTCTGGCCGACCCGCATGGCGCCGCACTCTACAATTATTACAAGCATGGTGAGTTGAAATCTGAAGGATCTTCGATTTCAGAAGGCATCGGTCAGGGCCGGATCACGGCCAATCTGGAAGGCCTGAGCGTGGATCATCCCTTCCAGATCGCCGACAAGGACGCCCTTCCCTATGTGTTTGATCTTCTCGAACATGAAGGCCTGTGCCTTGGTGGCTCATCAGCAATCAACATTGCCGGTGCAGTCGAGTTGGCAAAAGCATTGGGGCCGGGCCATGTGATCGTAACCATTCTGTGCGACTATGGCACGCGGTATCAGTCCAAGCTCTACAATCCCGATTTTCTGGCCTCCAAGGGCCTGCCTGTGCCGCAATGGTTGACCCTAGAGAGCCGCGTCAAGCCGCCACTGGTGGCCGAGGCCTGATGAAGATTAACAATGTGACCATGAAAAGGGTGCCTTGCGGCGCCCTTTTTTCATACCTTTTGTGGAAACCGAGACTTGCGACAAATAAGTTCATTGGCAGCGGGTGGGTTTGTGGCACTCTGCTGCCATAAACAGCCAGAGTAATGGTTATGCACTGCCTATATTTTCACGATAATTGAAATACGGTTGGCAGAGGCGTAAGACGATCATGCAGATACGACAGGATCTGCTCCCGGGTGCCTGTTCGGGCATGATTATCTGGCGAGATACAACCCTGCTGTCATTTGTTCGATGCTCCTTGTGGGCATCTGGCTCGAAAGACGCTGACTAAATGAGGATTCCCATGGCGACTGACTATAAAAAGCTGATGACTGATGTGTCCAAACAAATCGGAACCTTGCGCAAGGATATTCCGGACACCATGGCTGGCTTTTCCGCCATGTCAGCCGGGGCTGACAAGCCCGGCGCGCTTGATTCCAAAACCAAGGAATTCATCGCGCTTGGAATCGCCATTGGTCAGCGGTGCGAGCCGTGCATCGCCTTCCATACCCGCGCCTTGTTAAAGCTGGGCTGCACAAAGGCCGAGTTCGAGGAAGCCCTTGGCACCGCGATCTATATGGGCGGAGGCCCTTCCCTGATGTATGCGGCCAAGGCAATGGATTGCTGGGAACAGCTGGCGGGTGAATGATTGCCGCTGTGGTTTGAATGAAATGAAAAGGTCGGGCAGTCCCGGCCTTTTTTTGTATCCGGCTTTTTCGCGCCAGACTTCCTTGCTGACATACATTTTTGGTGCATGAATGGGCTTGGCTCTTTTCGCGGTCGACCTCGTTGGCTAGGGTTGGTTTGATTTTCGGTATGCCGATGCGGCAGATGTTTGGGAGGTTCCAATGGGTGAAAGAACAAAATGGCTGGTTAGCACGGACTGGCTCGAAGGCCATCTCGATAGCCCGGACCTCGTTGTCGTGGATGCGTCCTGGTTTCTGCCCATTGAAGACAGAGATCCAATCGCCGAACACAAAGCAGAGCATATTCCCGGCGCCATCTATTTCGACATGGATGCTGTCGCTGATTTGAGTGTCGACTTGCCACATATGCTGCCAACGCCGGACTATTTTGCAACCTCGGTGGAAGCCCTTGGCATTTCAACTGGCCAGAAGATCGTCGTGTATGACAGCAAGGGAATCTGGTCAGCCCCGCGCGTCTGGTGGACATTCCGCACCATGGGCGTGTCAGACGTCTATGTGCTTGATGGCGGTTTGCCGAAATGGAAGCGCGAGGGACGCCCCCTCACCGATCAGCCGACGCACCGGGTCACGGGTCGCTTTCAAGCACGGCTCGATCATGGCGCGGTCAAAGATTATGCTGATATGCTCAAGGCAATAGAGGATCCGGAAGCGCAGATTGTCGATGCACGGTCTGAAGAGCGTTGGCGTGGCCTTGCGCCTGAACCACGGCCAAACTTATCATCGGGCGGCATGCCGAACTCGAAAAATGTGCCCTTTGTCACTTTGGTGGACGAAGACGGATGCTTGAAACCAGTTGATGTATTGAAGCAGATTTTTGATGAAGCGGGTGTCGATCTGAGCAAGAAGATCATCACGTCTTGCGGATCTGGCTCAACTGCGGCTGTGCTGACTTTGGCGCTGGACACGATTGGCGCGACGAACCTGTCGCTCTATGATGGGTCCTGGACAGAATGGGCAGCCAAGGAAGACAGTCCGATCCTCTCCGAAGCCTAGCGCCATTTCACGCTCTATTGCTTTCCCCAGCGTTCGGTTGGGTGAAAAATTGGCTTTTTGTGCCCGGCGATTAGATCCAAATTGTCGAGAGCCAGTTGCAAGCTATGCTGATAGGCCATGGTTTCGATCAGCTCTAGTGTCGCCCTTTGCGGCACCTGAAACCGCCGAACCGCGATGATCGGTCCGGTATCCACGTCGCGAGCCATTGCGTGCAGGGTCACGCCATAGGCCCTCTGCCCAGTTTTCAAAAGTGTCTTTGTGGGCCTATATCCGGGCATCCATGGCGGTCCCGGGTGAATATTGAGAGCTTGGTCGAGTTGTGACAGCATCGCTTCCGGTACGATGACATCAGTCAGAAAGCCAAATAGGGATACCGAGGTCGGTGCCTTGGCAAAGAGTGCTTCGAGCATCGCCTTGTCCGACGCAATGCTGGTTTGCAGCTCTGGTCGAACATGAGCAAGTCGCTGCGCAAAATAGTCAGCTTCCTGTTCCGGCATCAAGAGGATCAATTTGTCGACTGTCTCTGTTGTCATGCCAAAAGCTCATCACGTCTCGTTCTGGTTTCCAATCGAAAAGACCCGATCCAATGGACCGGGTCTCAAGATTGTTCAAACCCAATTTCTGCCTAGTGCAGGATCTGGCTGAGGAAGAGTTTCGTGCGCTCATGCTGCGGATTGGTGAAGAAGGCTTCCGGCTCGTTCTGTTCAACAATCTGACCTGCATCCATGAAGATCACGCGGTTGGCAACCTGACGGGCAAAGCCCATTTCGTGGGTCACGCAAAGCATGGTCATGCCTTCTTCGGCAAGACCCACCATCACATCAAGCACTTCCTTGATCATTTCCGGATCGAGCGCTGAGGTTGGCTCATCAAACAGCATGATGCGTGGGTTCATGCACAGCGAGCGGGCAATCGCCACACGCTGCTGCTGACCACCGGAGAGCTGGCCGGGATATTTCAAGGCCTGCTCAGGGATCTTGACGCGCTCAAGATAGTGCATCGCAATCTCTTCGGCTTCCTTCTTGGGCATCTTGCGCACCCAGATCGGGGCCAAAGTCAGGTTTTCAAGAATGGTCAAATGCGGGAACAGATTGAAATGCTGGAACACCATGCCAACCTCACGACGAATTTCGTCGATTTTCTTGAGGTCGTTGGTCAGCTCAATGCCGTCTACGACAATCTTGCCTTCCTGATGCTCTTCAAGGCGGTTGATGCAGCGGATCATCGTGGATTTGCCTGAACCGGATGGGCCGGCGATAACGATACGCTCTCCCTGCATGACCTTGAGATTGATGTCACGAAGGACGTGGAAGTCACCATACCATTTGTTCATGCCTTCGATTTCGATGGCAACTTCGCTGTCCGATATATGCATCTTTGTGCGGTCAGCGTGGATTTCGGAGGCGTCAACTGTTTTATCAGTCATAGTGTGCTCCTAAAGCTTATCGTTTATGACCGGTGTGCAGCCGGTTTTCCATGAAAATTGAGTAACGGGACATGCTGAAGCAGAAGATCCAGAAGATCGAGGCTGCGAACAAATAGCCCGTATGAGACGTCGATGGCGTTGACCAGTTGGGATCCGTGAAGGATAGCTGCACCTGCCCCAACAGGTCGAACAGACCGATGATCAGCACAAGCGTGGTATCCTTGAACAAGCCGATGAAGGTGTTCACGATGCCTGGAATAACCAGTTTCAGCGCTTGCGGCATAATGATCAGTCCGGTTGATTGCCAGAAAGTCAAACCCAGTGCGTCAGCCCCTTCATACTGCCCTTTTGGGATGGCTTGCAAGCCACCACGGACAACCTCGGCCATATAGGCTGCGGAAAAGAGAGCAACACCGATCAGAGCGCGCAACAATTTGTCAAACGTGACGCCTTCCGGCAGGAAAAGCGGCAAAACAACCGACGACATGAAGAGCACGGTGATCAATGGGACACCACGCCAGAACTCGATGAAGAACACCGATACGAGGCGAACCGCGGGCATTTTTGACCGACGTCCCAACGCAAAGGCGATACCCAAAGGCAAGGATGCCGCGATGCCAGTGATGGCGATCACAAGGGTCACAAGGAAGCCACCCCATTTTGCGGTTTCAACCGGCATCAGACCAAAATCGATCGACATGACGGCAAGAATGGCCGCAAAACCCAGTGCAATGACGCCGATGATGATCATAAGCGGCTTGATCGGGCTTTTGGTTGCGTAGGCAGTCACCGCGCCGATGCCGAGCAGAATGGCAACTGCAATCACAAATTCGGCAATCCAGGTCTCGAAAGACAGGGACACCCCGGTCAACAGCTTGAAGGTCATCACTGGATAGACCAGCACCATGAAAAGAATGTTTTCACGCTTGAATGGCAAAGCTGGAATGAGCGCGGGGACCAGTCCCAGAGCACCAACGAGGAAAACAATATTAACCCGCCAGTATTCCTCAACCGGATAACGACCATAGACGAACTGCGGGAAATAGGCCTTCACATAGGCCCAGCAGGCCCCATGCGTGTCAACGCAGGCTTCGCGGTTGGTGCCCTCCCAGACGGCGTCAACAAAAGCGAACTGAATGAGCGGCGGTACCAAAAGATAGATCAGGTATACCCCCAACAATGTCAGCAAGGTATTGGACACGGAGGAAAAGAGGCTTTCTTTCATCCAATGCACGGGCCCTCTGATGCTGGAAGGCGCAGGTTTTTCCGGCGTCATTTCCTTGCGAACAAAGGAGACTGATTGCTCAGCTTGAATATCAGACATCGATCTCTCCTATCTTTCGACCAAGGCAATGGACCGGTTGTACCAGTTCATTATCATGGAGGTTATCAAGGACAGGGACAGATAGACCAGCATCCAGATACCAATGATCTCGATTGCCTGACCTGTCTGGTTCAGCACGGTGCCACCAACCGAGACAATGTCTGGATAGGCAATCGCCACCGCAAGGGACGAGTTTTTCGTCAGGTTCAAATATTGACTCGTCAGCGGCGGGATGATCACGCGCATCGCTTGCGGGATGATGATCAATCGCAGCGTATGGCTTGGCTTTACACCCAATGCATAGGAAGCTTCGGTCTGCCCGTGGCTGACCGCCAAAATGCCTGCGCGGACAATCTCGGCGATGAAGGCGCCGGTATAGATTGTCAGAGCGAGCAACAGGCCTACAAATTCGGGGATAACCTTCATGCCACCGGCAAAGTTGAAGCCTTTAAGCGCTGGCAGATCATAGGTGATCGGCATACCGGCAACGAAATAGGCAACCAGAGGCAAACCGATTAGCATACCAAGGCCTGTCAGGAAGACCGGGAATCGCTGGCCCGTTGCCATTTGCCGCTTTTTGGCCCATCGGTACATGATGATGACGCCGAGAACCGCAGCAATCAGAGCATACAGGATCAGAGCCGATCCTTCGCCAAATTCTGGTTTTGGCATAAAGAAGCCGCGGTTATTGAGGAAGAAGCCCCCGCCAAAATCCAGCGACTGCTTTGGATGCGGAACGGTCCGTAGAACAGCGAAGTACCAGAAAAACAGCTGCAACAGCAGCGGAATGTTGCGGACGATTTCGATATAGACCGTAGCCATCTTGGAGATGACCCAGTTATTTGATAGTCGCGCAATACCCATGACGAAGCCGACAATGGTGGCGAAAAAGATGCCGATCACTGCAATAAGCAAGGTGTTCAGCAAACCCGCCAGCAGGGCTTCTGCATAGGTTGAGGTTGCGGAGAGGTCAATCAGGGACTGGTTGGGCAGAAAACCTGCCGTATTGTCCAGAAAGCCAAAACCGGATGCGATATTCTGTTTCTCAAGGTTATGGGCGGTGTTCTGGACAATATTCCAGACCAAATAGACCAAACCGCCGACAAGAACGATCTGATAGATGTAGCCCCTTACCTTGGGATCGTTAAATATCGAGCCCTTGGCCGAGGAACCATCCCCAGCCTGATGAGAGTTAGCAGCCATTTGTGCCTCGTTGGTGACTGGTCTTGTTGCTCGTTATTGCTTTGACCAGGCTATCGAGACGCGACGCCAAGCGTTCCCACTTATGTGGGTTATGATTGTATTTACGCTGTTTTGTCGCGAACAAAAAAATTACCCCGGCAGATTCGTGGTATCTGCCGGGGCGTAATCCAATTGATTAACGGATTGGCGGTGCGTACATCAGACCACCTTTGGACCACAGAGCGTTTACGCCGCGTGCAATGCCAAGTGGAGTGTCCGGACCGACATTTTTGTCGAAGCTTTCACCATAGTTACCGACGGCTTTGATCACGTTGTAAGCCCAGTCATTGCCGAGGCCGAGATTTTCACCGAAGGACCCTTCAACGCCGAGCAGACGACGGATTGCAGGGTTGGAGCTTTCTTTCATTTCATCAACGTTGGCCTGGGATACGCCGAGTTCTTCAGCGTTGATCATTGCAAACAGAACCCATTTGTTGATGTTGAACCACTGGTCGTCACCCTGACGAACAACTGGGCCAAGTGGTTCTTTGGAAATGATTTCCGGCAGAACGACATGGTCAGCAGCGTTGGTGAGTTTCAGGCGCTGTGCATACAGGCCGGAAGCATCCGTGGTGTAAACGTCGCAACGACCGGAATCGTATGCCTGAACAACTTCGTCAGCTTTTTCGAACTGAACGAGTTCGAGTTCCATGTTATTGGAACGGAAATAGTCGGTCACGTTCAGCTCGGTGGTGGTACCGGTGTTGGTGCAGACAGATGCGCCAGACAGTTCCAGAGCGGAAGAGACGCCCAGAGATTTGCGGATCATGAAGCCCTGACCGTCATAATAGTTGACGCCAGCGAAGTTCAGGCCCAGAGCGGTGTCACGGGTCATGGTCCAGGTGGTGTTACGCGGCAGCACGTCGATCTCGCCAGACTGCAGGGCGGTGAAACGCTCTTTAGCAGACAGTGGGGAGAATTTTGCGCCCGAAGCGTCACCAAAAATTGCAGCGGAAACCGCGTAGCAGAAATCGACATCGAGGCCGGTCCAGTTGCCCTGATCATCAGGGTTGGAGAAGCCTGGCAGACCCTGGCTCACACCGCACTGTACGGCGCCTTTGGCCTTTACGTCATCAAGAGTGGCAGCGCCAGCAGCAGTTGCGCCGACAGCCATTGCAGAACCCATAAGTACGGAGAGAAGAGCTTTTTTCATATTGCAGCCTATGTTCGTTGCCCGATAGGAAAGATTTGATTGCAAGTTTGAACATGTTGTAGGGAAAATCCGAACTGGATGCATCCCGCCACGTGTTCTTTCATTGTTTGGTCGATTGCAGGATGTGCAATTGACACCGCTATCGAAGGAAATTATTTGATCTCGGTCAAGAGGAAATGTGACCTGATATCCACGAAACTTGTCGATTCGCATGAAAAATGTTTCTTAACACCGGGTTTTTGAAATATTTTAATCGGAGCGGGATCAATTTCCGATGAATCTGCCGCGCTCTGTGGAGCTTAAACCTAGTCAAAAGGTCACCAATGAAAAATCATACTGGAAAAAACACCAAGGCACTGAAGACTGCCACCCGTCTTGTGACCACTGGACGCTCGCCAAAAGAACAGGATGGTTTTGTGAATCCACCCGTGATTCACGCCTCAACTGTGGTGTTTGATTCGACCGAGCAACTCTATTCTGGCAAATCCAAATTTGCCTATGGCCGCCGGGGAACCCCAACCACCAATGCGCTGACCGATGCACTGACTGACCTTGAGGGAGCGCACGGATCCGTTTTGGCGCCCTCAGGGCTTGCGGCCTGTTCACTGGCCCTGCTTTCTGCGTGTAAAGCAGGTGATCATGTGCTGATCACTGACAGCGTTTATGAACCAACCCGTAACTTTGCCAAGACTGTTCTCGAACCGATGGGCGTCGCGGTGCAATATTATGACCCGCTGATCGGAGGGGACATCGCAACCCTCTTCAAGGACAACACGTCTGCGGTCTTCACCGAAGCGCCGGGGTCGCAGACATTCGAGATGCAGGATATTCCGGCCATCGTTGCTGCCTGCAAGGATCGGGATATTCTGGTTCTGCTCGACAATACATGGGGTACGCCGCTCTATTTTGATTCGATGGGCCATGGAGTGGACATCACCATTCAGGCGGGCACCAAATATATCGTCGGCCATTCTGACGTAATGCTGGGCACCATTTCGGCCAACGAGCGGGCTTGGGGGCGTCTTTATGATGTTCATGGCGCGATGGGCTATCATGTCGGGCCGGATGATGTGTATCTAGCCTTGCGCGGCCTTCGTACCATGGGCATCCGGTTGCGTCAGCATCAGGAAAGTGCGTTCGAGATGGCCCAATGGCTGGAAGCGCGGCCTGAGGTGGATCGGGTGCTCTATCCCCCTCTGCCCTCGGATCCCGGTCATGCCATCTGGAAACGGGACTTTACAGGCGCGTGCGGCCTGATGGGCGTGGTGCTGAAAGATGTCAGCAAGAAACAGGCTTGCGCCTTCATCGATGCTCTGGACCTGTTTGGTCTTGGCTATAGTTGGGGTGGTTTTGAAAGCCTCGTGATCCATGCTGATCCGCGGAACTATCGCACGGCAACCACATGGAATGAGCCCGGCCAGTTGATCCGGCTGCATATTGGTTTGGAAGATGTGTCAGACCTGAAAGAGGATCTGGAAGGTGGCTTCGCGGCCTTGAGCTCAGCCAAGTAGGCGAATTGATCTTGAAAACACTTAAAGGCAGCCTGTGGCTGCCTTTTTTGTCCTCATGACTCGTGTCAGATGACGTCCTTCATGATTTCATCATCTTCGAGCGCTGGTTCGACACTCGTTTTGGTCTGTTCCAGTCGCTTGCCCAGTTGGATGTGACGATACAGATAGGCCCCCAAGGCACCGGAAATCACGAACAAGACGACCCCTACGCCGATCTGTGCGGTTTGATCCACTTGCACGCCACTGCCCATCAAGGCAAAAATGGCGGTCTGGGGAATATATCCGGCCGCAGACCCAAGCACAAAGGGGATGGCCCGCACATGGGTGACCCCTGCGATGAGGTTCGTGACAAGGTTGCTGCCCACCGGGAGAAACCGGATCAAGAGCGTGGTGACGAAGGGGCTGCCGGTCAGCACCTGTTCAAAGCGTGCGACACGTTTGCCGAAATTGCGCTGAACGAAGCCGCGCCCCATCAGGCGGGCATAGGTGAAGGAAAGGATGCAGCCACAACTGGTTGCCAATACGGCGAGCGCAGTGCCGCCCAGAAAGCCGAAGGCATAACCGCCCATGAATGAAATAGCCTGACGTGGAAAGCCGACCGCAGCCAATAGGCCACCCATGGCGACGAATAGCAGATATCCTGAAACGCCCCTGCCCTTGACTTGCGCATCGACCCAATGCTCGTCAAACATATCCGCAATGCCGATCGCCTTGAGGCCGTAACCAATAGCGACCAGAGACCCGATCATGATCAGGCCTTTTAGATAGGGGCGCAAGGTCTGGTACAGACCGCCGCCGCGAGCATTTGCAGGTTCACGCATGATCAGGTTTCGGGTCCATTCTGATCAGTCAAAGAAATTTCCTTGATCACCGGAATTTTCTTGCGACGCTTGCGCAGCCAGTAGACCCCGAGCAGATCGAGAATGCCGACCCAGAGACGATCAAAGATGCCATATTTTGAGGTGCCATGGGACCGACCACGGTCAATCACGTCGATATGGACGACCTTCAGTCCTTCACGAACGACCAAGGCAGGCAGGAACCGGTGCCAGGCTTCGAAGAAGGGCAAATTGAGAAAGACCTGACGGCGGATCACCTTGAGACCACAGCCGGAATCGCGTGTATTGTCCTTGAGCAAAGACTGACGGATGCTGTTTGCCAATCGTGAGCCGTATTTCTTGACAAAGCCGTCGGTGCGCTTCATCCGCTGACCAGCGGCAAGTGCGTGGTCAGGACCACCAGCTTTCAGAGCGTCAATCATTTGTGGGAAGAAGGCCGGATCATTCTGACCGTCACCATCAAGAGTGGCGATGAACTCCCCTTGTGCATGGAGCAATCCGGTTCGCACCGCATTGGACTGGCCGCAGGATTTCTCATGGCGGATATGGCGCAGCCAAGGGCGTTCGATGGAATAAGCTTGCAGCAACTGATCCGTCCCGTCATCCGACCCATCGTCAACGATTATAAGCTCGAATGGCCTGCCGGCCAAAGCGCTGCCGACTTCGTCGATCAGAAAGGCCAGATTGTCTTTCTCGTTCTTGCAGGGAATGACCACGCTGACTTCCAGCGCATGGGACATGGGGGGCAGATGTGCAAGCATGAATGCCTTCCGAACTTGCCCTTGATCGGGCGTTGTTGTTGCTCTCGGACGCCGGTCGCCCTGCACTTCGGCTTGGTCCTAGGCCTTGTGGCGCAGGAAGTGAAGAGCCTTGAGCAGCTTCGATATAGCCAGTGGGCGACTGGAGGGCAAGCGGATCAAGCCTTTTTCACCACGGAACAGCAAGCGGCGGTTGGCAAACCACAGGGCCAATAGCCACGCAAAGCTTGCGCCATAGGCAAAACCGGCGACCGTGTCGGAAGGGTAATGCGCCCCGACAATGACGCGTGATGCGGCCACCCACAGCCCCAGACCAAGCCAGATCCATTTAAGGCGGGGGAAAAGCAGAAGAAAGATAACGGCCATCGCCCCTGCCGTAGTCGAGTGGCCGGACGGGAAACTCTGGAAGCCAGATGACAGGCCCGGCGGGTCGAAATGGAATGGGCCGAGGGTATCAAAATGGCGCGGCCGTGCGCGTCCGATGGCCATTTTGAAAAGGTTGTTTGAGATGCCCGAGCCAGCGACAGCGACAAAGGCATAGAGTCCCAACAATTGGTAGTTGGTCAGCACTGCCTTGGCCGACCGGGGCAAATGGTCCCACGAAAGCAAGCCGAGCAGGAGAATGGCCAAGGCGGCGGGCACCAAAAGAAATTCGGACTTGCCGACTTCCGTCAATGTGCGAAAGAAGGCATAGGTCTGCGGCGAGATGGTTGACTTCCAGTGGCCGGCGGCTTGATCAACGAAAAGAAACCCAATGGCAATGAGACTGACAACGACCGTGAGGATCAAAAGCCAATCGGGATGCCGAACAGCGGCGCCAAAATGCCCGGACCGCACCTGAAAAGACCGGACGGCGCGAAGCGTGCGGAAGTGCTTCCACTGGTCTTTCAGGCGAAAAATAGCACGGGGAATAGAGGCAAGCAGGGACATGAATTGTTCCAAAATTGTCTCAGCACGAGGCCGGGCTGGTGGTCTGGTTTTGTGGTCTGGCTTACATTTTCATCCGATATAGGGCGAAACTTTGCCACTTACCACCATTCAGTTTAAAACCCTTGACGTGATCGACGGCCTCGATCAGGTCGGCCCGGTTGCCGATGGCTTCAAGGAAGGCAGGTTCCCTGCTTTGTTCAATGATGGTCATCCGGCACCCTGCTTCAATCAGAAAGTCAGCGGCCTGTTTGGTTTGGCTGGGATCGATCAGTTGTGTATCCGTGCCCATCAAAAAGACCAGACTTGGCTCGCTGTAGCCAACGCTGGCCAACTCGATCGACTCGCAGGGTTTGTTGCGATTGACAGATGCTGCCATCTGATTTGATAGCCAGACATTGTTCAGGGCCGGGAAAATGGTGCCATGGATCGAAAGATACAGGACCGGAGCCACGAGGGCTGCCAATAGGAAGGCTGCCATCACCCGTCCACGCACCAGAACCGAGAAGGACAACAGGCCGAGACCAACAGCAACAAGGCCCAGCCCCAGCGCTGCGGGGTTGATTACGCCTTCAATGATGAATAGGGCAATCGGGGCGCCGATGCCGAGAATGGCGGCAATCAGCGGCACGAACCCAGCGATAATTTTGGCCCAGAGCTTATTCCAGCTCGTTGCGCGATTTTCCAATGCCAAGGCCGTCAACAAAGCCAATGCCGGGAAAGTCGGCAGGACGTAGTGCGGCAGCTTGGTGGAGACCAGCTCGAAGATCACCCAGGTGGGCAAGATCCAAGACAGGGCGAAGCGCACCGCATGTTGTTTCTTTTGTTTCCAGACCCAGCCAAGGGACAAGAGCAGAAAAATGGAGACAGGCCAGAATGTCAGATTGGAAATTGCGAGATAGGTTCCCGGAGGCGCTCCGTGAGATTCCTTGCCTGTGGCAACCTTGGCCAACATATCCTTGCCGACCGAGTCAACATAGAAAGCCCAGTCCGTATGCAGGCCAATGGCAATGAACCATGGCAGCGTGATCAACAACATCAACGGAATACCAAGCTTCCACCGTGTGCCCTTGAGCCATGCAAAAGAGCGTTCTTGTGCGGCGAGCAAAAGGACGGTCAGGCCCGAGACCATCAGGACAATCGGCCCCTTGATCAGAATGCCCATAGACAGAGCCACCCAGAGAATGGAGGCCTGATAGCGCTTCAATCCTGCTCGGTTTTCATAGAGCTCCCACAATAGCCATTGCACGGCAAGGATCGTGGCGAGCAACATGGCATCAGCCTTGGCCAATCGTGCCTCGACCCCCAGCAAGATCGCAGCCGACATGGCAATACCTGCCAGAAATCCGACACGGACAGAGGCCATACGCATGCCAATCAGGAAAGTGAAGCCGACAGAAAGCAACGCACCGGCCATGGAAGGCAGACGATAGGCCCAGATACCGGCATCTTCCCCCTGCCCTGAAATTTTGGCACCAGCAACCTGAAGCCAGTAGATCCCAACCGGTTTCTTGTAGCGGGTGCCATCCTGAAAGCGAATATCGACATAGTCGCCGCTTTCCATCATTTGCTTGGAGGCCTGCGCAAATCGGGCTTCGTCACGATCGACGGGAGGAATGGTGTTGAAGCCGGGCATGAAACACACCAAGGCGAACAGCATCAGCGCCAGAAAGGCCTTGAGACGTGAGGAACAAAGGGCAGAGAGCCAGTTTTCCGTCGCATCACTCAGTGATGTGATCCAATCTGGTTCAGGTTGTGGCTGAGCCGGGCCCGACTGCCAGCGTGGCTGGTTGTCCGGTGAAGACGGATCGTTTGGAAACAGGCCGGTGTCAGACATGATAGCCTCTTTGTCTTGTCACTTCCGCTCGCGGCGAAAAAGGATCGAGAGATGGCTTGTCTTACCGGATTTGATACCCTTTGCACAGGGAAAGGAATGAATTCACTGTGTAAACTGAGGGTGTGCACGCGTTGGATAAATGGCAGTGCAGTAAAGCCTTACGTGTTGCTACCACTCCATCGGGTTGCGCAGCGGGACGCACTTGTCTTGAAGGTTTGCCGCCACATGATTGCACTACTTCATTTGTGACAGAAATCGTCATTGTCACAAATGAATTTCAAACATGGTCGGTAGTGCAGCAAATATCCAGCTCTGATTCCATGCTTTTGAGTGATTCTGTCTATTATTTTCAAGTAACGGCCAGGGGAGTGAAAGTATTGCGATTGATCATCTTATATTTGCATGTTACAAATAACTTACGTAGGAAGAATCACCTATGTCGCCATTTTGCGTTGTTAGTTCGTATGCCAGTTTCTGGAAAGGGGGGCGAACTTATGCGTTATGAGAGTCAATTGTTGGACGCCGTTGAGAGCTGTCCAGTCCCAAATGATGATCTGGGCTGGCATGGACAATCTCTTGCGCAAAAAGAGCAGTTGAGTGTGCTCATTGTTGAAGATGATGATTTTGATTTTCACATCATCAAACGCTTCATGCTCGAAGCCAAAGGATACAGCGCCAAAATTGACCGAGCGTCTTCTCTTGCCAAAGCCAAGCTTGCTGCCACTCACCGTCGCTATGATGTTGTTCTGATTGACTTCTGTTTGGGAGACGACACCGGCGTGCTTGCTATGAGCGCTTTTGGTGGCCGTCAGTCTGATTGCGTGATGATCCTGATTACAGGGATGTTGGCCCCGGATATTCAAAAGATCTCCCTCAAAGCCGGTGCTGTCAGCTGTATCGACAAAGAACAGCTCAATGCGAAAATGCTGGAAGCCACAATAACCACCGCTCTGCACAATCACAGACTGGAACAAGAGCTTCATCGGGCCATTTTCGATCTTGAGGAAGCGACCCGAGCGAAGAATGCTTTCTATGCCAACATGAGCCACGATCTGAAGACGCCATTGAATGCAATCATGGGGTATGCAGAGATCATTTCAAGCAACTGCCTCAACTTGCCGGTTCCAGATCAGTATCGTGACTATGCCAACTTGATCCGGTCGGGCGGATTGCATTTGCTCGAAGTGATCAACAATCTTGTCTTAAGCGCGAGCGACAAGATCAACAGCGTTGGTGGGCCGTTTGAACAGGCCAACCTTAATCTGTTGGTAGACAAGGCGCTTGAGCTTGTGCTGATCTTGGCTCAGAACAAGTCCATCAACGTGGATCTTTCTCCATCAAATGAGGCCATTCCGGTCTATTGTCAGCCGTCCTTGATTACGCAAGCCATTGTCAACATTCTGTCCAACGCGATAAAATACACGCCAGATGGCGGGCATATTGCGGTTCGCGTACATTCATGCGGCGAAACCCACTGTGTGTCGATCGAGGATTCCGGCATCGGCATGAGCCAAGACGACATCGAAATCGCAAAAGCCCCATTTGGGCGCTGCAAATTGCCACCGGAGCTGTCTCAGGAAGGCACCGGGCTGGGGCTGTCGATCGTGGACCGAATTGCCGTCAGTCATCAGGGAGGTGTTTTGATTGAAAGTCAGCCCGGAGTGGGAACAAAAGTGACGCTCAAATTGCCTGCCATTCAGTGAAGCCAGCTGTGAGAAAATGCGCGAGCGTCTCACCCTCCTTGGGTATGCGACTTTCCTTGACCGACGCGCGGACTCTCGTGCTAGTCTTCAGCCTGTGGACCGGATCGCGACCGCGACCGATCAATCGATGGTTTTTTGGGTGCATATGTGACAGATCTTACTCTTCTTTCTCGAGATGAATTGTTTGACTATATTCATGCATTGGAAAGGCAGCTTGATCAACATGCTCAAGCACAGGCCAACGACCATCTCCCACACTCTTCCAAGTCGTATCATGAAGTCAGTCGGCGTATAGCCCATGATGTCAAAGCACCTGTCAGGCAAATCGCTCAACTTAGCGAAATACTGGTTCAGAACACCCAGAGAGTGGTTGATGAGGAGACGCTAACCGTTGTCGATATGATCAAGAACCGGGCGGCAGAACTTGATATTCGACTGGATGAACTCCGCGCCTTCAGTTCCGCGCATTTTCTACCACTAAACTGCGAGACTGTTTCCTTCGTCGAAATCGTAGAGTCATGCCGACTCAGCTTGGGGCTTGGTGATGATCGAGTCACTTTTGCAAGTGATGAAGAGATTTTGGTTCAGGCCGACAGAATGCTACTGACCCTCCTTTTTAACAACCTGTTGATATTTCTGTTCAAATCTTATGATTTGTCGCCGTTGATCAAAATATCATTGCATTCGGACGAGGTTTCACCCTTCGCGAGGACGCTCGACATTTCGGTCTCTGGTTATGTTTTTGAAACTACGGAAAAATCCGGACTGTTTGAGCCATTCACAACCATCAGCACCAATGACATCGATATGAGTGCCGGGCTGAAATTGAGTATTTGTGCCCAGGTATGCAAGCGTCACGGTTGGACTTTGTCAGAAGACTTTTCTGGCCGGGAAGGCTTCTCCATTAAATTGCATTTGTGAAATCCGCTTTGTCTATTACCTTTAAGAGAAGGCTGGAGCTTGGGGGAAGACTATGGCTGGCAGTTTGATGGATGATATATCGGAAACTAGCCCTGTTTCTGATGGCGCTGACTATGGGGGTCATTCGGTTCAGATGTCGTGTCTGTTGATCGACGATGATCCGATCGACATTCGCTATGTTAGCTGGCTATTGCAACAGGCAAACGGTTTCGACTTGAAGGTTCAAACGGCTTCGTCTCTCAGAGAGGCGCGCCGTCTTTGCACCCAGCAAGAGTTCGATCTTTATCTATTCGATTATTGGATGGGAGAAGATTCGTCTGTTTCCCTGCTGCAGGAACTCGCCTCCAGATCAGGCGCTCCGCATATGATGGTGGTCATGTCTTCGCTGGATGACGAAAGTTTTCAGCGTTTGAGCCTTGAATCCGGTGCCGACTTCTTCTTAGCCAAGCAGAATCTATCCCATCTTACCCTTGAGAAACTGTTGCAACGGGTGTTTTACGCGGCATCAAAACGCCGCGCCAATACCCAGCACCATCTCGACGAAGACCAAAGGACCGATGCCTGGATGCGGTCATTGCGGTCTCAGTTGGATAAGGTGCATGGCTATTCCGTGCTAGCCATGTCGTCTCTTCACAACCACACGAGGGAGGAGGCGAAAAGTCATCTGGCCGATGCGATCGCATGTCTGTCGGGCATTCGCAATGAAATGCCCTATATGAATGCGAGTCTGAGCAATGGCCACAAACGATCAGAAGTCGTCCTCTCGCCGTTCGACGTCAGTCAGTTGCTGTCAAGCACGGTCGAAGCCTGCAGTTTGGAGGCTGAGCAGTTCAGCAAACGGGTGAGTTTCTACGAACAGGTTGAGGATTCCATCATCCTGTCTGATCCTATGCTGCTACAAGACCTGCTGACCATTACGCTTCGCGGGGCCATTCGTCATGGGGAAATGGCCAGCGACATCGCAGTCAGTTACGAGCTGCAGCCAACAAATCTGGAGATTTTCATTTCCGAATTCGGCGCATCCGAAGATGCCGAAGTTGAGAATTATGATTATGAAGGCCGCGAGGTTATGCAACTCTCCAACTTGTTCGGCGAAGAGCGGACAGGCAGCTTTCTCGTGGCTGATCATATCCTCAAGCGTCTTCAAGGCAGCTGGGCAATGGGCCGTCGGGACAACAATACGGAAATCAAGCTCCGCATCCCTTTGAATATCGACGCTCTCAACTAACCCGTCCTTATCCAATCACGACTTTGCTATGACTTTCCAGAAAGCCTCAGTGTTGTTGAACTGTTGGTCGGGCATCGTGATTGGTGCTTCAAACAATCGGGTTTATTATCACATAGAGACTAAAACAAATCAGACTGATAACGGTTGATACCGCCAAGCTGTTGCTCACAAATGCCATTTCCTCTTCTCTCGCCTTTTGCATAAACAGAGGAATGATGAAGGGTGGTGGTAATATCAGCAAAATAAAGAATGCGGCCTGAAAGCCAGCCCCCAAGCCGAGCCACCCGTCGATCACAATGTGATTGAGCAGCAAGGCCGCTGGCACGACAAGACCATACCGAAGGGTCACCAACCGAACCACATCTCCCAAACCTTCGCGTTGGACCTTGATACCATAGCCCACAACCAGCAAGATCAGCGGCACAACCATGACAGTTAGCAGTTTGAGTGTTGCATAAAAGCTTGAAAAAACGGGTGCTGTTTTGACAATCTCAGCGAGTCCCAGCGCATTTAGCACAAGCCCGGCCGACAATGCCAAGGTAACGGGAGATGCCGCAAACATTTTCAGGATCGTCGACGGGTTGGAGCGTCCATCTCGACGGACTATCAGCATTGGTGCAAAGACAAACCAGATGAACAATTCATGCGGCAGATCGACAATAGCAATATAGCCAACCGCTTCCATGCCATAGGCACCACCAAATAAGCTTACACCCAACATGCCATATTCAAAGCCGGTGAACAAAAATGGAAACCAGGGATGGTGCGGCGCCAGCCATTTCCCAAAGAGAAGTCCCAACCCATAAAGCCCCAAGCAGATTAACGCCACGAGCAACCAAAGTCCCAGATAGGCGATCTTCATCTCCATGTCGAGAAAGACCGTGAACAGAACGCTCGGCAAGATCAGACTGACGATCAGCTTCTTGATACCCGCGATGACGTCGCTGCTGACCAACTGGGTCCAGCGCAGTAGCATACCCAAGACAATCAGAAACAAAATGGGAAGCAGGGAGTCAAAAATGGACATGATCGCCTCACATGCGGGGTCAAGAGGCACTTATCGTTTCACGCGGTCAAACCATTGGCAAGATTGAAGGCGTGGCTTGGATTATTTGACGCAGAGGTTGGGTTTTGAGGAAAGCACCGGCAATGCACCGCTGAAACCTTGGAAAAGCTGGCGACCCCTGAAGGATTCGAACCCTCGACCTGCTGATTAGAAGTCAGCTGCTCTATCCAACTGAGCTAAGGGGCCAACACGTTGAAACAATGAGATATTCTTGCTTCGGCCGGCATGCGGCGAGATACGGAAAGGTCCGTCTCGCATCTCACTTGAGATTACTGCAATTTGGAGGCCACTTTTAAGGGTCTCACTGGTGCTTTTCAATCAGTTTTTTGGAAATCTTGAGACCAGTTGTGAATGACGCGCCATTGGCTGTGCCCGTTTGACCAGTATCAGGGCGACGCATGCGCCCGATAACTTGCCAAACAAGGATTTTGAAAACCCGTCTGACCCGGCCACAGGACGCAATGGCGTCTTTTCACCGGTGTCGTCAGGTCTCGGCAATACCTGCTTGGGACAGAATAATGCAAGAGATTGCTAGAGCGCGGATCACGAGAGATTATCTCATCGGCTCAAAAACGGTTTTGGTTTTCTGTGATGCATGCTTCAGGCAAATGTGGTGTTGGACTCAATGCGTCCAATTGCCATCAATGCGGTTGATCGCAAAATTGTCCGAATAGGCCTTGACGATCCGCTTGCGCTTTTTGGGCTCACTCACCTGATAGTCGATGCCATGACGCTTGGCATAAGCAATTGCATCTTCTTTGGTTTCAAAGGTCAAATCGAGTTGCTGGCGCGTATCTGTGGAACTTGTATAACCCATCAAGGGTTCAACATTCTTACCCTGAATGGGCTCGAACTTCAGGCACCAATGCTTGGCCTTGGCCATGCCGGACTGCATTGCATTCCTTGCCGGTTGATAAATGCGCGCTTTTGCCATCGATGTTCTCCCCTTTGGTGGTGCTAGTCCATGAGTCACCACGCCGGAGCAAGATACTGCCCGTGCCTACAGATTTCAATCATTTGCTGAAAGAAGTGGTCGGAGCGAGAGGATTCGAACCTCCGACCCCCTGATCCCAAATCAGGTGCGCTACCAGGCTGCGCTACGCTCCGACATATTTTCGCAATGGTGCGTTATGCAGCCAACGAAGATGGCGATTGAATAGCAACCGCATTCAAAAGGAGCAAGCGCAAAGTCACCCACCTCCTCATTTTGCCTTGGGGGGTGTGAACAATTGATGCAGGAGCCTGTCGCCGCGAGAAAGTGCCAGTCGGTCTGCAGTCCCGGCCTTCACTTCCAGAACATAGCGCACCGGGCCACCGGAGCTGATGATCGACTGGGACAAGGGCGTGGTGTTCTTGACGATATGACGGATGGTGCCATCGGCACTGACAAACAGCATGTCGAGGGAAAGATAGGTGTTTTTCATCCACATATAGACCTGTTCGGTCTTTTCAAAGTCAAACAACATGCCGTGGTCCGGCGCGATTTTGGTGCGATACATCAGACCCTTGGCGCGCGTGGCATCATCGTCGGCAATTTCTATTGAAAAATTGTGTCGCTTTTCACCGGACTGAATGATGAGTTTAGCGTTCATTTTGTCAGCGCTCGCTGTCGGGTTGGCTTGAGCTTGGATGAAAGTACCCGGTCCAATGACGCAGAGTGTGACAAACACCAGACTCACCGCCAGACAGCATTTTACCAAGGAAACCATAAACGCAAAAAATCTTGAGGCCATGAACATGTCTCGACTGCAACTGAAAGAACAACAAGGGAATATAAGAGACCCGCAACGCGCTCAGAACTCACCAAGGGCCGATGCACTCTGCCGCTTGCATGGATCATACAATAATTCCACGAGTGAGGTCGAGATGCTCAACCAATGTTGATTGTTCAACAAGCAAAGTTGGGGGTGGTAGTCGACACGAACAGGCGCTCTTTTGCACGAGTGCCCGAGCAGTACGCCCGAAACGGTTCCTGCTTTGGTTATCGGCTACCGCAGCAATGCTATCATTGCGAGAGGAATCTTTCAGCACACGCTCAAGGGTCAAATAGCCACAGAAATACAAAAGCCGATCACGCCTCAACTGCTGCATGAACACAAGGCTGAGAGGTGATTTTCGACGTGCATTGGCCGAGCAATGCCGCAAAACTCAATGGGATGGTGGAATGTGGCCGCCAGTAGAGGGCCGAATTTCGGTCGCCATCTTGCCCTTTGGCCCTGGTCCATAACGCACCATAACTTCCTGATGCGGGCGTAGTTCGGTCAGGCCATAAAGCCGCAGAGTCTCCATGTGAATGAAGATATCCGGGGTCCCCTCACCTTGCGTGAGGAAACCAAAGCCCTTTTCCCGATTGAACCATTTGACCCAAGCGGTCTCCAGCTCACTGGTTGGCGTCACTTTGACATGGGTGTTGGCAGGTGGCAGTTGGGAAGGATGGAGGGCTGTGCTTTCGTCCATGGACAGAATTCGAAGGGCCTGCAGGCCCTTGGGACCCTTGAGCGCCTCGCAGACGATCCGTGCGCCTTCATATGCGGTCCGGTATCCGTCACGACGCAAGCAAGTCACATGCAAGAGGATATCGGCACTCATGTCATCAGCCATGATAAAGCCGAAGCCTTTGGCTACGTCAAACCATTTGATCTTGCCAGCAACCTGAATGACGTCAACAGACTGGTCCTCAGATGCTTCACTTTCAACGGGTTGCCGCTCCGGTGCGTTTTTCACCCCCATCTTAGTGCCTCAATGCTTTGCGTAGCCTCGTTCCCGACTCAATACTATGGTCGATTCTCAAAAGGAGGATACCATTTGCCACCGTGAGTGCATCAATAATTTTTTTACTTTTTGCAGGTTTCGTTTTTGCGCCCTGTTTTTCTCACGCATGGGCAAAAAATCGCTCGTCTATTTACAGTCCAAATAAGTAGAAAGCGGGAGTCGCCGTCTTTTTGTGTTTGGTCTGCATAGCAATGCCGGTTCTGGGCCTGTTTGAATGCTGCCAGATCAACGAATGGACTGCATAACTTTGCCGATTTCTCCATGCACGCAAAGATCTGCCATGTCATCAAGTGGCGTTGGGTCGCGGTTAATGATGACAAGCTTTGCGCCATTGCGTTTGGCGATCTCTGGCAGACGTGCTGCAGGATAGACCACAAGCGACGATCCCAACACGATCATCAGGTCACACATCTGAATATGAGTGAGGGAATCCTTCATCTTGTCTTCAGGCATTGCCTGCCCGAAGGAAATGACCGCCGCTTTGACGAGACCGCCACATGCGTCACAGCGTGGCGCTTTGTCATGCGTCTCGATATGGGTCTTTGCATCAGGCAGAGACATTGGGGTCTGGCAATCAAGGCAAGCGCCATAGGTGCTGTTGCCATGGATCTCGATGACATGGTCATCGGACAGCCCGCTTTTCTGATGCAGCCCGTCGATATTCTGCGTGATGGTACAGGTCAGTTTCCCCATCGCCTGTAAGCGCACAAGCGCCTTGTGCCCTTCGTTGGCCTCGGCGATCGCAAATTCTTCGTTCATGACAAAGCGGCGGCGCCAGTCTTCCCGTCGTGCGGCTTCAGAGCGAACAAAATCGGCAAACTGGATGGGTTCCATTTTCGACCAAATTCCATTGGGGGATCGAAAATCGGGAATACCGCTTTCAGTGCTGATGCCCGCACCGGTAAAGGCGACGATGGAAGAGGCTTCATCAATCAGCTTCAGAAGCTGTTGCGCGGGGTCCTGTGTATGTCGGGTTGAAACTGTGTCTTGCATCCACCGCTCCCTGTGCTTACGTAGATGACCGAGTCCGTGTCTGAACTGGTCTTTGTTTGAATCGAGGAATTCATACCATGAAATATTTGCACACTATGGTGCGCGTCGCCGACGTTGAAAAGTCTCTCGACTTTTATTGCAACAAACTGGGTCTGAAAGAAGTGCGCCGAAACGACTATGAATCCGGTCGCTTCACGCTGATTTTCCTTTCTACTGACGGGGAATATGAAAATTGCCTCGAGCTGACCCACAATTGGGATCCGGAAGAATATGATGAAGGCCGCAACTTCGGTCACCTCGCCTACAGTGTTCCCAACATCTATGAAACCTGTCAGAAGCTGATGGATGCCGGCGTGACGATCAACCGTCCTCCACGTGACGGCCGCATGGCCTTCATTCGCTCACCGGACAACATCTCCATCGAGTTGCTACAGGAAGGTGATAGCCTGCCACCACAGGAGCCTTGGGCTTCGATGGAAAATACCGGCAAGTGGTAAATTTGTTTCAGGTGCAATGATATAATTTGCATCCTACCCGAGCGATCCCGCTGGTCGCTCGGGTTTTCTATTAAGCATTCAGTTATTAAACCTGCCCTTTTGAGGCAAATATTCGTAAAAATGGGCCTTTTGATCAGCCCCAACGCCTTAATGCTGTCACAGTTGACCATCATTTCCGGTCACGCTTTCGTGACGGCATGCGTGATGCTGCCCTCATGTCAGCCTTTGGGGTTCAACAGAAGTACCCCATGGTGACCGCGTCCTTCTTCGCAAGACAAAAAAGATCCGAAGGAACGACGCGCGGCGATGAAGTCCGAGCGCACCGATGAACGCCCTTTAAGGGCTCGAATTCCAGTTTTTTGTTCGCCGCAACAGAGCCTGACCGGCCCTGCAAGCGAACTGTTTTTGGCCTTCGCTCATGCACCTTCATTGTGTTGCGTGGCAAGAGCCCTTGTGCGCAGCCGTGTCCCCCAACCTTCGCTGCGCCATGACGATGTGGGCCCTCGGTGTCCGCGATGAGGTAGTATAGATGTTGAGTTTCAAATCTGGGCTTTTTGCCATTCTTGCACTTGTTCTGGCGGGGTGTCAGACCACTGGCAACAATGGTGTCACCATGTCGACCAGTACGCATAACAGCATGTCCAAGCGAACTGTGATGGCCTATGCCAACGGATTGGACAGCAAGCCGGTCCGCAGTGGCAAATCGCGGTTTTTGGTGGCCCATGGCAAGGTTCAGCTTGGCTGCCTCAAGCCTGACCTTGTGAAGTTGCTTACCAAGATTGAGAAGCATTATGGCAAGAAAGTCGTCATCACGTCCGGCTATCGGTCAAAGTCCCACAATCGACGGGTGCGTGGGGCAAAGAACTCCCAGCACATGTATTGCAAGGCTGCGGATATTCGCGTTCCGGGCGTTAGCAAGCAGGCATTGGTGAAGTTTGCCCGCACCCTGCCCGGCATTGGCGGCGTCGGCCTCTATTGCCGCTCGTCCTATGTGCATGTTGATGTGGGCAATCGACGGGACTGGTATTGGGGATGTGGCAATAAGAAGCGCCGCAGGGTGGCGCGACGCTAAATTGTCGCCGATTTTTCGAAATAGTCCGGCCTGCCATGCCTTTGCGTGGCGGGCTTTTTCAATTGCGGCTTTCGTATAACTCCTAGGTAAGCGATATTCAGGGGCGTGGGTAAAGACTATAATGCAACTAGAATCACGCCGCTTTGGGAGATTGAGGTTCTTTCCTCTCCCCATATCCCTTGCTTGAGGTAACATGGCCAGCTCAGCCGACTTTTCATATCTAACTGACTCTATCGTTTTCCTGGGCGCCGCCGTCATTGCCGTGCCCATTGCAAAACGTCTCGGGGTCGGATCGATCATCGGTTACCTGATTGCAGGCATGATTATCGGCCCGTTTGGTCTCTCCTTCATCCCTTCGACAGAAGACATCGTCCCTATTGCCGAATTAGGGGTCGTGCTGCTGCTGTTTGTCTTGGGGTTGGAGCTCAAACCTGAACGCCTTTGGCGCATGAAGGCCGATATTTTCGGGCTTGGAACCAGTCAGATTGTCTTGACTGGACTGGTTTTGGGAGCGGTTTTCACCTTGTTTGGTCTGTCCCAACCAATCGCCTTTGTCGGTGGTTTCGGTATGGCCTTGTCCTCCACGGCGTTTGCCGTCCAAATCCTGCAAGAGCGCGGACACTTCTCGACCGTTTATGGTCAACGGGCCTTTGGAATCCTGTTGATGCAGGATATTGCGATCGTCCCCTTGTTGGCGATGGTCAGCATTGTAGCGCCTTCTTCTGGGGTGGAAAGTCATGAAAGTGTCGCCAGTCAGATTGGCATCACCGTCGCGGCCGTGCTGATCGTAATTTTGGTGGGGCGCTATCTGCTGTCCCATGTCTTTTCCATGCTGGCTGCCACAAAGGCCCGTGAAATCATGCTGGCTGCTGCGTTGTTGGTGGCACTGGGCAGCGCCGGGATCATGCACTTGGCCGGTCTATCGATGGCTTTGGGGGCGTTTCTGGCAGGAATCATGCTGGCGGAATCCAGCTTTCGCCACACGCTGGAAGCGGATATCTTTCCCTTCCGTTCGCTGCTGATGGGACTGTTTTTCATGACGGTCGGCATGACGCTCGATTTGCCGGTGACGTTGGCGGAGTTGCCAATCATTCTGGTTGGTGTCGTGGTGGTGATGGCGTTGAAGGGGTTGATCCTGTGGCTGCTTGCCAGAGTGACGGGTTCTTCCAGTATCGATGCCGGCTATATCGCGGTTGCCTTGCCACAGGCTGGCGAGTTTTCGTTCGTCCTGTTTGCCGCAGCGTCAGCTGCGGGTTTGCAAAGTCCTGCTTTCACGGTCATGACGGCGATCGTGATTGTCACCATGGTGATGACGCCCTTTGTCGGCAAAGGCCATGATGCGGCCTTACGCTATCTGGCCAATCGCTACCCGGAGCGCATCGAGCCCGAACTGGAGATGGTCGACAAGAGCGAACCGCATGTGCTGGTGGTGGGTTTTGGTCGCTTCGGCAAGATCGTCTCGCAGATGCTGATGGCGGAGGGGTTGCGGATCGTGGCCATTGATAACAATACCAAGCGTATTGCTGTCGCACGGCGTCATGGCCTGCCGGTCTACTATGGCGATGCCACACGCGAGGATGTGCTGCGGCTGGCCGGTGCGGAACAGGCTTTGTTGATTGCGCTCTGCGTCGAGAATCCGATCGTAATGGCAAAATCCATCGATCTGATCCGGGAACATTTCCCCAAAGCCGCAATATTTTGCCGGGCAACTGACCGCGCCCATGCGGTGGAGCTGACCAAATGTGACGTTGATTTTCAGGTGCGCGAGACCTTCGAGAGCGGCATTAATTTCGGCCGCGCCGCACTTGATCATCTGGGCATATCGACCGAACGCATTCAGGACATCGAAGCGGATGTCCGTGAGCGTGATCTGGAATTGCTGATGCATCATCTCAAAGCTGGCGATGCTCAGGAAGCCAATTTGGGACGCATTCTTCCACCACGCAAAAAACCGGACTAGACCCCACCTTCATCAGCAAACTCTATTTGGGCACTGCGATTGGATTGTCCGGATATTGCTGCCATTCGGCCATCGATCCATCATACAGCAAGCCCTGTTTATTGCCGAGCAGCTCATGGGTAACGAACCAGGCCAAAGATGCCCTGTGGCCGGAGTTGCAAAAGCCAATATGAGCCTGCATCGGATCCATGCCCTGCGTGGAAAATAAAGCTTTGGCGCGCTCCAGAGTGAGGAATTTGCCACCCTGCTTGGGTTCAACCAGCTGATCAAATGGCAGATTTTGCGCTCCGGGGATCGTACCGGGACGTGGACCGCCCGCCTTGCCTACATATTCTTCATGCGAGCGATAGTCAAAAATGGCCATACCCTTCTTCCACGCAGTCAACACGTCATCCATCGAGGGTGCCATGGCGGGATTGGGGTTTGCAGTATATTTTGTCGCCCTCACACGGGTCATTTGTTTGGTGAAAATGGGTTTTGGCAAGCGACTATAGGCAATCAAGCCACCGTCAAGGATCGACACCTTTTCATGTCCAATGACTTTGAGGGTCCAATAGATTCTTGTCGCAACAGCGATTTCACCTGCATTCATGCCAATTGGGGTAAGGACAATGTGATCGGTCGGCTTTATGCCGAGGCTGCCAAGCAGCTTTTCGAGATAGGCAATATCCGGCAAGGCCTTGCCCTTGACCGGCCGACGCTGACGCCATTGGCCATATTGGGTATTCACTGCGTTGGGCAGGTGGACGCGGGCATATCCATTGACAGGTTGAAGATCGACAAAAACGACATCTTCGCTTCCCAGATTGCTCAAGACCCATTCGGCACTCACCAGCGGGCTGCTCGCCGAAGCGACAGAGGTGCTCACGGTCAATATGAAAAAGGCGACAAGAGTCCGCGCCCAAGCGAGGCATGCCTCATACGCCGTTGCGCCAGATTGCTGTTTGCGGGCAGCACGCATCGGCTCCTCCCTGTTTGTGGTCTTTCCATTCACTGATGACAGCGGGTCATCAACGGTAAAAAATCAGCAATGCCAACACCAGAATACCCAGAGCTATCAGCCCCCAGCCTTGTGCACCGCCCAAAAACCCTTTTGCAGCGGCTCCTTCTGCTTCCTGCTCGAGTTCCAAAACCGCGTCCTCGGCTTTGTGCATGGCTTTTTCCAGTTCAGCTTCCTTTTCCTTATCTGTCATTGGGAGTTTCTCCTTTTTTACCTTGTCTGCGATCGCTTCGAAGAGTTGCGAGGCCAACATGAGTGTCCTCTTGGGATCAAACGCGGGATCATCGGTCAAGGTTCCCAGTTCGAGGGAAACATGATAGGTCAGAAGGGTGCCCTCTGCTCTTTCTTCCAGTCGGATGCTGTTGTGACTGCTAAGGATAGTCGCATTCTCGTCAAGGGCTTTGGAGGTCATGGTGAACGCGTTGTCGTGCTCACCAGGAAGCAAGCGGATTTCCTGCCGGGTTTCCTCTTTGTCGTCTCCCCAACGCAACAGGCGAACATGAAACCACCCCGGGGCCACTTCCTGTATGTCTTGGCAATTGGGAAAACAGGCTTTCAGCAAGATCGGGTTGAAAAACCGTTGCCGCACCTCCGCAGCGTTCGCTGCGCACAACACTTCACCGGATAGCTCCATTCTCGCCCCCTGTTGCGTGGTTGTTGCGCCTTGCCCAAACGCATATGCAATATTTCTATTATCGCAAGTATAAATAATAATGCACCCGCTTGAATTGATTTTGTTCAATGCCAGCACAAAATCTGGCAATCCCCACAGCAAGAATGTCGCGCTTTGGGGTGGTTTTTATAGGGATCTTTTGGTATCAGTCACGCCTTGCGAGGCAATAAGGAGACCCATATGGCCAGCGTGACCGCTATCAATTCGGATCAGACCGAATCCATTCGCCCGGACCGATCAGAATTGTTGATGCCTGCGGGCAATCTTGAAAAACTGAAAATGGCCGTGCTGTATGGTGCGGATGCCATCTATATGGGTACACCAGACATGTCGCTGAGGACCAAGTCTCAGATGAGCCTTGATGATGTGGTTGAGGGCATTGAGTTCGCCCATGCGCATGGCAAACGGGTCTATCTGACGCTCAATCTGTTCTCCCACAACAAGGATATCGACAAGCTGCCGCAATATGTCGAGACCGTTCGCAAGGTGAAGCCGGATGGCTTGATCGTGGCTGACCCCGGCGTCTTCATGTTCGTCAAATCGCAAGCCCCCGAGCTGGAACTGCATGTCTCGACCCAGGCCAATGTCTGTTCCTGGCAATCGGTCAAATTCTGGGAAATGCAGGGTGCCAAGCTGGTGGTGATGGGGCGTGAGGTCTCGTACAAGGAACTGGCCGAGGTGCGGGAGAAGTGCCCGGACATCAAGCTCGAAGCCTTTGTTCATGGCTCGATGTGCATGACCTATTCGGGCCGCTGCTTGCTGTCGAACTTCATGGCCGAGCGCGGCGCCAACCAAGGGTCATGCGCCAATAGCTGCCGCTGGAAATATAAGGTCCATATGAAGCTGCGCGACGGCACCGTGCGCGAATTGAAACTGTCGGAAGAGAATATGGAGCTGTTTGACTTTTTCCTTGAAGAGGAACAGCGCCCCGGCGAGCTGATGCAGATTACTGAGGATGAGCGCGGCTCCTACATTCTCAATAGCCGCGATCTGTGCATCATGCCAAAGCTGTCTGATTATCTCTCCATTGGCGTCGACAGCCTCAAGGTCGAAGGGCGCGGCAAGAGCCCTTATTATGTGGCTTTGGTGGCGCGTGCCTATCGCATGGCAATTGATGACTGGTATGAGGATCGCGACAATTGGGACCCGGAAGCCTATATGGAAGAACTGGCGACTGTGCCAAACCGTGGCTATACCCTTGCCTTCCATGATGGTCGCTTGACCAATTACGCCCATGGTTATGAAGAGACATCGACCTTTGCCGAGTGGGAATTTGCCGGCATGGTGTCTGAAGTCCGAGACGATGCTTTCATTGTCGACGTCAAGAACCGGCTCGAAGCTGGTGATGTGATCGAGCTGGTCTCGCCTTATCTGCGTTCGCCGATCCCGATCCGTCTTTATGAGTTCGAAGACGCCAAGAACGGCAAGATCCAGACGATTGTTAATCCGGGCACCAAGCCACAGGTGCGGATTCCCTTCTCGCTGTTTGACCATGAAGACCCCGAGATGCTGCGCCAGCATGTGCCCGTGATGACCGTTCTGCGCAAGGAACGCGCCTTGACCCCTGCCCAGTGGGAGCGGTTGAAGCATGATTCCGAGGCCCATGATCTGGAACTGGGTCGCGGCGACGAAGGGCTGTATGAGCGCAAGAATGTCAAGCTACAGGCGGCGATGGACGCAGACCAGACCAAGCGGTCGACCAAGAGCCCGCGTCTGGGCACCGAAGGGTGTTGTGGTCGTGGCTGCAACGGCTGCACGATGTTCTGGTATGACGACAAATATGAAAAGGCACGCGCTCTGCTGGCCAAGAGCGAGCAAGGCAAGCTGTTGACCAAACAACAAGCCAAACAGGAAGTCATCAAAAAGGTCTCATGATCTTTCATTTCAACTGTTATGACAAAGCCCGAAGCGTTTGACGCTCCGGGCTTTTTGTTTATTCAGATTGCTTATTCAGCGGCTTCCATGCGGGCCTTGAGGCAATAGTCTGCATGGTGGATCATGTCGCCATGTTCAGCGATGGTTTCAAGCCAGCTGCGGATGACCGCGGGATGATGAGGCGCGGCCTGAACACCAGCTGCCAATTCATCATGACAGATGGCTTCCACCGCCAGACTGACGGGGATCGACACCAAACGACCCATGGCGCTTGCCTGATTGGTGCCGTAGCTGTCGAGGCTTTTGGCCTTATGCCAGAGCGTTTGGCCGTTGCGGGTCACTTTCAATTCCACTGACATGACCACCCGGTCCCGCTCACCTTCATGATAGGCGTGGTCTGCCCAGAGGCGGTCGGACAGTTGGGCAAGCTCGGCGTCATCATTCTCACTATGGGTCGTTTCAATGGTTTTGAAAATATCTGCCCATGCCTCTGACCAGCCAGCCAGACGCAAGGTTCCTCGCACAAAGCGCGTCACATTCCAGTCTTCTCCAATGCCATATTCGGCCATGAATGGCAGGGAATCCCTGTTCGGGTAGGATTGGAAAGTTTCAAAGCCGGATGCCAACTCAATCGGGTAGTCTTCAACCGCATCCCATGGCCGCTCGATCACGGTCTCGCGGCCATCCTGAATTGCCCGTGCCGGGCTTTTGAGGGCTTTTAATACGCCAAGCGGCGACCAGCTGAATTTGTATTTGAAGTCATTGGCAATGGCAGGAAAGCCGCCGCAATAAGACTGGAAATCATGATTGTTTGAGGGGTCAAAATGGCTGCTCTTGCGATAGTCATCCATCAAGAGATGAGCCAGCAAATGATCGATGCCCGGATCGAGGCCAACCTCATTGATCAGCACCAGACCTTTGTCCTTGGCGGCGTTATGAAGGGCCTGCATGTCAGGGCCGATATAGGAAGAGGAGACAAAATGGGCTCCACATTCAAGGCACAATTGAGCGATTGCTGGATGGAATGAGGCTGGCAGCATGGACACCACGATATCACCGGCTCGGATGGTCGCTTCGAGCGCTCCATCAGTTGCTTCACAGATTTCGAACTGGCCCGCAAGTCCACGGGTCGCCAAAATGGCCTTATCGAGATCGCGTTCCCAGAGCTTCAAAGGATAGTCTTTGGCGATCAATCTGCGAATGCCAGGAACAGAGGCAAGCCCTGCTCCAAGCCAATGGATTGTCTTTGCATTAGCGTTCATATGTGGGTCTCCAACAAGGTGATTGCTTGGTTGCAGTTTTTGAAAACTGTCTTTGAAACAAAGCTTTGCTGGAGAGATGCGGGTACGGCAAGGGGTGTGGATGGGTGGTTCGGCAAAATGCCGGGCGTTGGCTGACAAACTGTCTTGGTGATTGGATTGCAGGAGACAGATTGCCGAGCGCCCGGCGCTGGCCAGCCATGCACTGAGGATAACAAAAAGCCCGACCATTGGCCGGGCTTTCGCAGTTTGCGAGTCATACGCGCCGTTCGAAGCGCGTCTTAGGCGACATGTTCGGTCAAATGGAACTCATCGCCCTGGGCTCGGAGTGCCTCGAACCAGCGATGAATGATGGTCGGGCTGCTTGGGGCGGCCTGAACACCTTTGGGCAATTCGCCGTCCAGCACGGCTTCCACGGCAAGGCTGACCGGGATAGAGACCAAACGTGCCATGGCAGAGAAGTCCGCACCGCCTTTTGCGTCCAGCACATAATCCTTGTGCCAGACCACGGTCCCGTCCTTGGAGGCTTTGAGGTCAACGACAAGCACCACACGATCCGGCTCGCCTTCATCATAGGCGTGATCGGTCCAAAGCTGATCGCTCAAGGCTGCCAGTTTGGCCTCACCATCCGGGCCGCCGGCTTCTTCCTCGACAAATTTGAAGATGCCTGACCAAGCGTCGGACCATCCATTCAAACGCAATGTACCACGTACGAAGGTGTTTACTGACCAGTCACTCTCAAACCCATAGTGATCCATGAAAGGAAGGGAATCCCGGTTTGGATAGGACTGGAAGGTTTCCGCGCCGCTTGGCAGCCCCACGGTGAAATCGGAAATCGCATCCCAAGGCTTTTGGGTTGTGACTTCCTCACCACCGAGGATCGCCTTGGCAGGGCTTTTCAGTGCTTTCAGAACGCCAAGAGGCGACCAGCTGAATTTGTAGCGGAAGTCATTGGCCTTGGCCGGAAAGCCACCGCAATAAGACCGGAAATCGTGACTGTTGGTCGGATCAAAGACGTCGCTGGCACGATAATCCGCCATCAACAAATGGGCCAGCAAATGGTCAAGGCCGGGATCAAGGCCCACTTCGTTGACGAAGCAAAGCTCAGAGGCTTTGGCTTTTGCATCAAGAGCGGCCATTTCCGGGCTTATATAAGAGGATGATACGAAATGGGCATCCTTTTGCAGGCAAAGCTCTGCGACTTGCAGATGCATGGTCGCAGGCAGCATCGAGATGACCACATCGCCCGCCGTAACATCGGCAGACAGGGCGTCGAGCGAGAAGGCTTTGACCGAAAAGTTTCCAGACAGGCCAGCCGTGGCGGCTTCCGCTTTTTCGACGGTCCGGTTCCAAAGCGTGACCGGGCGGCCATTTTCAATCAGACGACGAATACCGGGGACTGAAGACAGCCCTGCCCCCAGCCAATGAATATTTCCCATGGTGGATTGCTCCTTTATTGTTCGCGACATATGAGCATTCTGGATCCAATCTGCAAAGAGCTTGTCTCTTCCTCAATCAAGAGAAGTCATTTTTTCCCCATTTTGATGGATGGCAAGTCTGGCGAAATTGTGAGTTGATATGAAAGATGCGCCATGAACACTTGTCCTTGTGATGGCGTTGAGCGAAGCATTTGAAGGAGTTTGCATGCCCACTGATATCGAAATTGCACGCGCTGCGAGCGTTCTCCCAATCAGCGAGATCGGCGCGAAACTGGGCATTCCTGCCGAAGAGCTTGTTCCCTTCGGACACGACAAGGCGAAGCTTTCGACAACCTTCCTGAACAGTCTGAATGGACGCAAGCATGGTCGACTGATTCTGGTGACCGCCATCAGTCCGACCAGCGCTGGCGAAGGCAAGACGACGACGACAGTCGGTCTGGGCGATGCGCTCAATGCCATTGGCAAGAAAACGTCTATCTGCATTCGCGAAGCCTCGCTTGGCCCCTGCTTTGGCATGAAGGGTGGCGCGGCGGGTGGCGGATTGGCGCAGGTCGTTCCGATGGAAGACATGAATCTGCATTTTACCGGTGATTTCCATGCCATCACCTCGGCTCACAATCTGCTGTCTGCCATGGTCGACAATCATATCTATTGGGACAATGAACAGGAGATCGACAATCGCCGCGTCGAATGGCGACGGGTGGTTGATATGAATGATCGCTCACTCCGGCATATTGCCACCGGCCTTGGTGGGGTTGCCAATGGCTTTGTTGCCGAAAGCGGGTATGACATCACGGTTGCCTCGGAAGTGATGGCGATTCTTTGTCTTGCCGACGATCTGGAAGACTTGCAGCGACGACTGGGAGATATCATCGTCGGCTATCGCCGCGACAAAAGCCCGGTTTTCTGCCGCGACATTGGCGCAGACGGGGCGATGACGGTGCTGCTCAAGCAAGCAATGCAGCCCAATCTGGTGCAGACGCTGGAAAACAATCCCGCCTTTGTTCATGGTGGTCCGTTCGCCAACATTGCCCATGGCTGCAACAGCGTGGTGGCCACCAAAGCAGCGTTGAAATTGTCCGATTATGTGGTCACGGAGGCAGGGTTTGGGGCCGATCTGGGGGCAGAAAAGTTCTTCAATATCAAATGCCGCAAGGCCGGTCTGACACCGGACGCAGCTGTGGTGGTTGCCACGGTGCGTGCCCTCAAGATGAATGGCGGAGCAACCAAGCATGAACTGGACCAGCCGAATCTTGAGGCTCTGAAAGCCGGGTTGAAAAATCTGGGTCGCCATATCGAGAATGTGAAACAGTTTGGCGTGCCGGTGGTGGTCGGCATCAACCATTTCGCGTCTGACACGGACGCGGAAATAGAAGCAATTCAGACCTATGTCACCAAGTTTGGCATTGAGGCAATTGTCTGTCGCCATTGGGCAGAAGGCTCCAAGGGTGCGCTCGATCTGGCTCACAAAGTGGCGAAACTGGCCAATGGCGGCAATGCACAATTTGCTCCACTTTACCCCAACAAGATGCCTTTGTTTGAAAAGATCGAAACCATTGCAAAACGGGTCTACCGCGCCAATGAAGTGATCGCCGACAAGAAGATTCGCAACCAGTTAGCCAGTTGGGAAGAGCAAGGCTATGGCGATTTGCCGATTTGCATGGCCAAAACGCAATATAGCTTTTCAACTGATCCAGATTGGCGCGGCGCTCCGACCGGGCATTCCGTTCCGATTCGTGAAGTGCGCCTGTCTGCCGGAGCCGGTTTTGTCGTGGTGATTTGCGGTGAAATCATGACCATGCCGGGCTTGCCGCGCAAACCGGCAGCCCTATCTATCCACCTTAATAACAATGGCGACATTGAAGGGCTGTTTTAACGGGGCTATAGGTAGGCGGGAATTGAGAGCATAGCGGCATCATTTTGTCGCCAATGGGTTTGAGGGAAACAGCATGACCGCCACCCGAATTGATGGCAAAGCCATCGCCACTGATTTGCGCGCGACAATCGCGATCGAAGCCGAGAAACTGATCAAGGAAACCAACGTGGTGCCCGGCATTGCTGTGGTGATTGTCGGCGAAGACCCCGCCAGCAAGGTCTATGTCGCCTCCAAGGGCAAAGCCGCCAAGGAATGCAACTTCCATTCTGTGCAACATACTTTGGCGGACGATGTCACGGAAGAAACCTTGTTGTCTCTAATTGGCGATTTGAATGACGATCCGGCCATTCACGGCATACTGGTGCAGTTGCCGCTGCCCGATCATATCAACGAGTCCAAGGTGCTCAATCTGATACGCCCAGACAAAGATGTCGATGGTTTCCATCCGATCAATGTCGGCTTGTTGACCGCAGGCGAGCGCGACAAGGCGATGGTGCCTTGCACCCCTGCCGGCTCGCTCATTCTGGCCAAGCGGGTTTTGGGCAACCTGTCGGGCAAGAATGCGGTTGTCATTGGCCGCTCGAACATTGTTGGCAAACCGATGGCGGCTTTGCTGCTGGCGGAAAGCTGCACCGTCACGATTGCCCATAGCCGGACCAAAGACCTGCCGGATGTCGTGCGTGGCGCTGACATTGTCGTTGCTGCGGTTGGGCGGCCTCAAATGGTCAAGGGCGACTGGATCAAGGACGGTGCCTGTGTCATCGACGTGGGGATCAACCGGATTGATGCGCCAGAGCGCGGCGAAGGCAAGACCCGTCTTGTCGGGGACGTAGACTATGACAGTGCTGCTGAGCGGGCCGGATCCATCACACCGGTGCCGGGTGGCGTCGGCCCGATGACGATTGCTTTGTTAATGGCCAACACCCTGACAGCGGCGCGTCGCTCGGCCGGGCTTGATGATCTGGATTACGCATCCATGCTATCGTGATCTTTGCATTCTTACGGCGCGCTTTATGGGTCCTATTTTAGTACCCAACGCGCTGAAATGATTGTAAAAGCGTCACCTGAGGCTTATATTATAAGAGTAAGATCCAGCGTTCTGAGGGAGTGAACCATGCCGAACAAGGACGTCGCAGAATATCTCATCGCCAAGATCAAGGCGGATGGTCTGCTTGATGAATACAAGCGGGCACGCAAGCCCAAACCTCCCAAGCAAAGCGACGACACCTTTTTGAAGGCGGGTTATCGCATTCTGGAGGAAACCGGCGCGTTACCCAAAGAAATCGAACTAAAGAAGGCAATCGCCGATCAATATGAACGCCTCAATGCAGCAACCAGTCAGGAAGAGCGCGAAGCAGAGTTTCGCAAACTTGCCGAGTTGCAGATGGTGCTCGGCGTAGAACAGGATGCGCGGCGCAAATTCTACACAGAATAATTGCACGGCTCTGCGCTTCTATTATACCCCGCCTGTCCTGACGGATTGGCGGGGTTTCTTTTTTGCTGGCATGTTGGTTCGATGTCATCCCTCGCATTTTTCCTGTCGAATGCTCGACCTTTGACAGACTTCTCCTTTCGATCTGTCCGTTGTGATTGACAATCCTAGGGTTATCCCGCACAAGGGGAGTTACGGAAGGTTCTGCTTTGCAAGAAGGCAAGGCGGATGAAAAGGGAACACGGTGCGGATGACCCAACTCGGGGCCTAAACCGTGGCTGCCCCCGCAACTGTAAGCGGATTGCCATTTCAAAGGACCACTGGATTTTTAATCCGGGAAGGCGAAATGGCGTAAAACCGCGAGCCAGGAGACCTGCCTGCCGCAGCAATTCACGACCGGTCGGGGAGGATCGGAGCCGTGGAACCTTTTCCGCATGCTCCACTTTACCCGGTCTATCTCGATTCAAGTCGGCCTTGTCCAACAGGCCTATCAGGAGGCGAAATGGCGAAGAAGTCTGGGCTTATGCAGGTCTGTGTGACCTGTCGGCGCATTGATCCTACGGACACCGCAGCGGATGCCCGGCCCATCGAAGGCCAGTTGCTACACGACCGGTTGGTCGAAGCGGTTAGCAAGGACGATGTGTTGCGCGATACGCTAGCCGTTGAACCTGTGCAATGCATGAATAGTTGCCAGCAAGCCTGCACGGTCAGCCTGCGCAGCGCTGGCAAATATGGCTATGTGATTGCTGAGCTGGATAAGTCTGATGAACGCGTCGACGATCTGCTTTCCTTCTCCCGGCTTTATGTTGCGTCTGATACCGGCGCACCAGTTTGGCGAGAGCGCCCAGAGCATGTTCGCAAGAACACCCTCGTCCGCCTGCACCCGTCTCCCGAATTTCCCGATATGAAAGATTAGAGGTCCATCATGTCCTTTGCCTCCTCCAACAAAAAGATTCCTGCAACTGTCGTGACCGGCTTTCTTGGTGCTGGCAAGACAACCCTGATCCGCAAACTGATCGAACAGGCAGGCGACAAGAAAATCGCGCTGATCGTCAATGAATTCGGGGACATGGGCTTTGACGGCGAATTGCTCAGCGACTGCGGTAACCCGAACTGCACTGCCGACGATGTGGTCGAACTGAAAAATGGCTGCATCTGTTGCACGGTGGCTGATGATTTCCTGCCAACCATCGAAATGCTTCTGAAGCGCGATCCGAAGCCGGATCATATCGTCATTGAAACCTCTGGCCTTGCCCTGCCTCAGCCGTTGGTTAAGGCCTTCCAGTGGCCGAGCGTGCGGGCCTCTGTCACGGTGGACGGAGTTGTGACCATTGCCGATGCATCTGCGCTCAGCGATGGGCATTATAGCCAGAATGAAGACGCCATTGCCAAGCAGCGCGCGCAGGATGACAGCCTTGATCATGAAAGCCCGATTGAGGAATTGTTTGCCGATCAGCTGAAATGCGCTGACATGATTGTCATTTCCAAAGCCGATCTGGTGGACGAGGAAGGTATGGCGCGGGTTGAAGCGATCATCGGCGAACATGCCCGCGAAGGCGTGAAGAATATTCACTCGCGCAATGGCGATGTCTCAGCCGCCATTTTGCTGGGGCTTGATTCCGTGGCTGAGGATGATCTGGATAGCCGCAAGGCCGCCCACGATCACCATCATGATCATGACCATGACGACCATGATGACCATGACGATCATGACCACGACCACCATCATTATCATCATCATGACGAGTTCCACTCCATTGTCGTGCCGCCGCGCGTCTTTGCCTCGATGGAAGATGTGAAGGTGAGTGTTGAGAAGGCGTTGGCGCAGCCGGGTATTTTGCGGGTCAAGGGTTATGCGGCGCTTGAGGGCAAGAAAGCCCGCGTTGTCGTTCAGGCAGTTGGTCGTCGGGTTGACAGCTGGTTCGATACATCAGGCGAAGCCAAGACCGGTCTGGTGGTGATCGGCCTTAAAGATTTTGATCAGGCAGCGGCGGAAGCCACGCTCTCCTGATTTTGAAAGGTCATAGCAAGTCCCATGCATATTCTCGCACCACAAGCCGGCCGCATTGATGATCAGGATGAAGCAATCGATCTGGGGCAAAGCCCCGGCGATATTCTCATTCTGTCAGCGGCCGACAGTGAGCTTTCCGCCTTTGTTGAATCCTCCCGTTATCGGCGGTCGCAAGACCATCGGGTGCGCCTTGCCAGTCTGATGGCGCTGGGGCATCCCTACTCGGTCGACATGTATGTGGAACAGACGGCGCAACATGCAAAGCTGATCGTATTAAGGCTGTTGGGCGGGGCGGAATATTGGCGCTATGGCCTGGAACAATTGCAAAAACTGTCTCGCGGCACTGGCATGCATTTGCTTGTCATGCCGGGGGACAATAAATGGGATGAAGATCTTGCGTCCTGGTCAAGTGTTGACCCTGCGGTTGTCCGTCGGTTCTGGCGCTATTGTGTTGAGGGCGGACAGGACAACATGATCCATGCGCTCGATTATGCGAGCCATTTGATCGACTCGAACCGCGCGGATGCCCCTCAGCCTCTCGCCCTGCCCCGTGTCGGCATTTTGCATGAAGGTCGTAGCTTTAGCGGCGATGATGGGCTTGAGGCTTATATCAGTTTGTTTGAAGGCAAAGAGGCGCGGCCAGTGGTGCCGATCTTCGTTTACCGGTCCTATATTCAAAGTGCCCTCACCGCGCCGATTGATGCCTTGTGCAAGGCGTTGGAAGCCAATGGACACCATGCCATTGCCTTCTTCGTGCCGAGCCTCAAGGACGCTGAGGCACAGGAATTTCTCAACAAGACGTTTGAAACGTTTCGCCCTGCGGTGTTCCTCAATACATCGGCCTTCGCCTTGTCCAAGGCCGGGCAGCGTTATGAGCCGACTTTCCTTGATGTCTATGAATGCCCGATCCTACAGGTGATCCTGTCAGGTTCCAGCGAGGAAGCGTGGGCGGAGAGCCCGCGTGGTCTGTCGGCCCGCGATTTGGCGATGCATGTGGTGTTGCCAGAGCTTGATGGACGCATTCTTTCGCGTGCCATCGCCTTCAAAGAAGAAGGCGCGCTGGATGAAGCAACCGAATTCAAACCCGTCCGATTGGTGCCACACGACAACCGGGTGGCTTTTGTGGCCAAGATGGCGGCTGGCTGGGCACGGTTGCGTCAAAGCAAAGAAGCGGATCGCAAACTGGCGATTATCATGGCCAACTATCCCAACAAGGATGGCCGCATTGCCAATGGTGTTGGTCTGGATAGCCCGGCTTCTGCGGTTGGCTTGATGCAATCTTTGCTGGCGGATGGCTATCAGATTGACGGGCTTCCTGCGGATTCCGACGCTTTGATGCAGCAGATTTTGGCTGGTCCCACCAACGCCTTGGGCGAAGCGGAACGGGTCAGCGACGTGCAGTTGTCCGTTTCTGACTATCAGGCGGTGTTTGATCAATTGCCGGAAAAGGTGCGCTCCGAAATTACCGGTCGCTGGGGGCCAGCCGATCAGGATCCGATGGTGCGCGATGGGGCTTTTCAATTGGCGATCCATCGCTTTGGCAATCTGGTCGTTGGCGTTCAGCCTGCGCGTGGCTATAATATCGATCCGAAGGAAACCTATCACGATCCGGATCTGGTGCCACCACACAATTATCTCGCCTTTTATGTCTGGCTGCGCGAGAAATTTGGCATGCACGCGGTGATCCATGCGGGCAAGCATGGCAATTTGGAATGGCTGCCCGGCAAGGCCTTGGCCTTGAGCGAGGCTTGCTATCCCGAAGCAATTTTGGGCCCTGTGCCACATCTTTATCCGTTCATTGTCAATGATCCCGGCGAAGGCTGTCAGGCCAAGCGGCGGACCAGTGCGGTGATTATCGACCATTTGACGCCACCGCTGACGCGCGCCGAATCCCATGGGGCTGGCGAAGAACTCGAAGCCTTGGTCGATGAGTTTTACACCGCCCAAGGGGTGGATCCGCGGCGCTCGGAAAAGTTGCTCGAAGAAATCCGCTTTCTGGCCACCCGCACCGGCCTTGACAAGGATGCCGGGGTGGCGATGGATGATGACAATGAAGCCGCGTTGCAGCAGCTCGACGCTCATTTGTGTGACCTCAAGGAGCTGCAAATCCGCGATGGTCTGCATATTCTGGGGCAATCTCCGGAAGGCAGCTATCGCACGGACCTGATGGTGGCGATTGCGCGGGTGCCGCGTGGCAATGACGATAAGGATCATTCGTTGCATCGCGCGATCAGTGATGATCTGGGCCTTGTCCTTGCCAATGAATGCTTCAATCCGATTGACTGCGATTTTGCTGCCCCTTGGGACGGGGCAATGCCAGAGATCCTGCAACAACAGTCTGAAGCCCTGTGGCGTCATGCGGGGGATGCGGTGGAACGGATTGAGCTGTTGGCCCAAAAGCTGGTGGCCAAGGAAATCTCTTGTCCCGCTGATTGGCACAAGGCCAAAGCGGTGCTTGACTGGATCGATCATGAACTGACACCGACTATTGCTGCCTGTGGCGTCGATGAGTTTCGTCATTTGAAGGCTGGCTTGTCCGGAGCTTTCGTCCCTCCCGGTCCGTCGGGCGCCCCTACCCGCGGTCGTCCCGACGTTTTGCCGACAGGGCGGAACTTCTTTGCTGTTGATGTGCGCTCTGTGCCATCAAAAACCGCATGGACGATCGGTGAATTGTCGGCCCAGCGGCTTTTGGAACGGCATTTTCAGGATGAAGGCGAATGGCTTCAAGCAATCGTGCTGACCTGTTGGGGCACCGCCAATATGCGCACCGGCGGGGATGACATTGCCCAAGCGCTTGCCTTACTTGGGGTACGCCCGGTTTGGGAATCCGCTTCGGGCCGCGTGACCGGCGTTGAAGTGATCAAACTGTCCGAGTTGCAAAGGCCGCGCGTTGATGTGACCTTGCGAATATCCGGCTTCTTCCGCGACGCCTTCCCGCATCAGATCGACTTGTTTGACAGTGCGGTCCGTAAAGTTGCGGCGTTGGAAGAACCTGAGGATGCCAACCCGTTGGCTGCCCGTGTCAAACGTGAACGCGCCGAGGCTGAAGCCAAGGGCCTGTCTGGTGATCTGGCCCAACGGCAAGCGACTTTCCGGGTGTTTGGCTCAATGCCGGGGGCCTATGGTGCTGGCCTTCAGGCCCTGATTGATGAAAAGATCTGGGACAAGCGCTCTGACTTTGCCGAAGCGTTTGTTGCTTGGGGTGGCTTTGCCTATGGCGCTGGCGATTTTGGTGGTGAAGCAGCCGACCATCTCAAGACCCGCTTGTCCAAAGTGGATGCGGTCATTCAAAACCAAGACAACCGCGAGCATGATCTGCTTGATTCTGATGATTATTATCAGTTCGAAGGTGGTCTGGCAGCCAGTGTAGAGACCTTCAGGGGATCCGCGCCTAAGGTCTATCACAATGACCATTCGCGGGCTGAGCGCCCAGTCATCCGGACGCTTGATGAAGAAATTGCCCGCGTTGTGCGTGGTCGTGCCTCGAACCCCAAATGGATCGCAGGTGTCATGCGTCACGGCTATAAGGGCGCATTCGAGATGGCTGCAACGCTCGACTATCTCTTTGCCTTTGCCGCAACCACCAATGCGGTTGGTGACCACCATTTTGACCAATTGTACGAGTCCTATATCGAAGACGAAGAAGTCGCTGACTTCTTGAAAGAGAAGAACCGGCCCGCCTATGATGATATGGTGGACCGTTTTCTGGAGGCAATTGAGCGCGGCCTGTGGGTCCCTCGGTCCAACAGTGCCGCCTTCATGTTGGAAGACAGCCAGCAATCTCGACAATCCGCTGGCGCATTTGAGGAAATGAATGGATGATCAAAAAACAACTGACTGAAGAAGAGCAAAATGCCCGTCACGCAGAAAAAATGGCCAAGAAAAAAGCCGCTCGTGACAAGATTCTGGCAACCAAGACCATCGAGAAAGGTCTGATCATCGTGCATACCGGTAAGGGCAAGGGGAAATCCTCTGCCGCGTTCGGCATGGCGTTCCGGTCGCTGGGTCATGGCCACAAGATTTCGGTCATCCAGTTTGTCAAAGGGGCTTGGAATTCTGGCGAAAAGGTCATGCTCGAGAAGTTCCCCGATCAGGTAACCATCAAGTCGATGGGCGAAGGCTTTACCTGGGAAACGCAGGACCGTCAGAAAGACATCGAGAATGCGCAAGCTGCCTGGGCGGCTGCCAAGGCGGAAATTCTCAATCCTGAGAATCAGTTCGTGCTGCTTGATGAACTCAATATCGTCCTGCGATACGATTACCTGCCCATTGAGGAAGTGGTTGATTTTCTGGTCAATGACAAGCCTGAGGACACGCATGTGGTCATTACGGGCCGCAACGCCAAGGATGAGTTGATCGAAGTGGCTGATCTGGTGACAGAAATGACCCTGATCAAGCATCCATTCCGCGACGGAGTGAAGGCTCAGGAGGGCATTGAGTTCTGATCATATCGTATAATTTTCTGCGATTTGATTTCACTCAAGTCATAGGTTTGATCAATGGATTAAGCCTTAGTCTTAGGTAGTTACACGTTCAAAAACTATACCTAAAGATAAATGCAAATGGGATCGCCTTTGGTGCCGTTGACGGGACTAAGGGGCGGTTCTAAAAATGATCGCATGATGGTTCTTATTTGCCCAGGCGCGGCAATGAGATGAAAAGGGAACATGGTGAGGCGTACCCAACAGGGGCTGAATCCATGGCTACCCCCGTAACTGTAAACGGATAGCCGGCATCTCGGTATACCACTGATCCTTTCGGGATTGGGAAGGTGAGATGCTCGAGCCAAGACCCGTGAGCCAGGAGACCTGCCATCAGGCCGTCGCATGAGACAATCGTGTCGCATGTGGCACTCTTAACAAGACGCCGGGGTGTGCGTTTGGTGAAGAGCGGGTCTGGCAGCGTCACACTTGTCAGGGTCCTTCCCCAAGAAACTGAATACCTCCATCGCGTCTCCAATAATTGGCAAATTGCCAAAGGAGATTATCGTGCTTAAAACGCTTTCCGCTTCCTTCATAGCAGCGACCATGCTTCTGTCCTCAGCAGCGCAGGCTCACTTCCAGCTGGCGTACACGCCGGAAGTCAATCTGAAAAAAGCAGGCAATGTACCGTTCAAACTGATTTTTTGGCACCCGATGGAAAATGGCCATGCCATGGAAATGGGCAAGCCAAATGCCTTCTTTGCGGTTTTCAAAGACAAGAAAATCGATCTGATGGACAGCCTGAAGCCGATCACCTTTAAAGGCGCAAGCAACGAAGCTGCAGCCTTCGAAGGCACCCTGAAAGCCAAACGCAATGGCGACTATATCGTCGTTGTCGAGCCAGCGCCTTATTATGAAGGCAGCGAAGATATCTACATTCAGCAGATCACCAAGTCCTACATCAACAAAGGCGGCATTCCGACCAACTGGAACGAACCCGTTGGCCTGAAGACCGAAATTGTTCCGCTGAACAAGCCAACCAACATTCTGGCCGGATCGACCTTCACCGGCCGCGTTTTGGCCGATGGCAAGCCGGTCGCTGGCGCGGAAATCGAAATCGAATATCTGTCTGCTGAACCCGACATGGAAACAAATGCCGCAACCGAGCCAAAAGCTGGCGGCATGCCTGGTGGCGCAATCGTCGCACTCTCCGACGACAATGGCTATTTCTCCTTCGGCATTCCAAAAGCCGGTTTCTGGGGTTTTGCTGCTTTGGGGTCCGGTCCTGACACCGAGCATGAAGGCAAAGAAATGTCTCAGGATGCTGTCATCTGGATCCGGGCTTATGATGTCAAGTAGTCCCTCCTCATTGGTGAAGGAGCCAAGTCATGCATATCATTGATGGCGCCCTGACCAACGAAGTTGTCATTGCCGGTGCCGCCCTGTCTGTGGGCGGCCTGGTAATGGGCCTTCGCAAACTGGATATGGAACTGATTCCGGCAGCCGGTGTGTTGAGTGCGACCTTTTTTGTCGCCTCGCTCATTCACGTGCCGCTCGGATTCTCCAGTGTACACCTGATCATGAATGGACTAGCTGGTATCATTCTGGGCTGGGCAGCCTTTCCTGCCCTGTTTGTCGGTCTGTTGCTGCAAGCGGTGTTTTTCGCCTTTGGCGGCATCTCTGTACTTGGCGTCAATGCCCTGAATATTGCTGGTCCGGCGGTGATTGTCGGCTTGTTGGCCCGCCCAATGATCCTGCGTGCGGCCTCTGCCCGCTCTGTTGCTGTGATTGGTGGCATTGCCGGTGGGTTGGCTGTTTCGCTCACAACCTTGTTTGTGGCAATCAGCCTCGGCTTGTCGGGTGAGACATTTGTCGCCGCCGCCAAACTGGTTTTCATTGCCCATATTCCGGTGATGATCGTTGAAGGATTGTTGAGTGCTGCTGCGGTTTATCTGATCTATCGCGTCAAGCCAGAACTCTTCCATGTTATGAGCCAAAAATCATGAAACTGAACAAACACATAGTCTCGATTGCCGGTGGGGCGCTGCTGATGGCCAGTGTCATGGCACTGCCTGCACAGGCCCACAAGGTGGTTGTTTCCGCCTATGCCGAGGATACCTATATCGAAGGGGAAATCGGCTTTTCCAGCGGCGACATGGCGGTTGACACCGTTGTCGAAGTTTTCGACATGGACGGCAACAAGCTCGGCGAGACCAAGACCGATGAAGATGGTGTCTTCCAGTACACGCCAAAACAAGCCATTGCGTTGGAATTCCGCGCCAATCTGGGGCAAGGTCATATTGCCACCTACCAGATGGAAGTGGATGAATTGCCGGACATCTTTTCTTCTGACGATGTAAAGGCAGAGAACAAGCCAAACGACAAGATCGTTGCTTCGAGCACAACTGCCGAAGCAACTGCATCCCCAACTGCTGGTACAGCTGTAGACCCTGCCCTTTTGCAGGCGATGATCAGCCAAGGGGTGCAAAGCGAGTTGAAGGCCTTCAAGTCCGACATCGCCTCGGCGGTCCGCCGGGAAGTCAAACCCCTCTACAAGGAAGTCGCCGCCTACAAAGAAAAGAATGACATGCAGTCCATTCTTGGCGGTGTAGGTTATATCTTTGGTCTCTTCGGGGTTGGCTTCTATCTGGTTGCCCGCCGCAAGCAAACCAATAGCAACAACTGATGGCATTACGTGGAGCACGTGCATGAGTGATTTGCTGGAACAGGCCGGCCAGATCAAAACCGAACAGGGAATGTCGCAGGAGGCAATCAAGCTTGTCTCCAACCGACTATGGATCCGCCAATTGGATCCGCGCGTTCGGGTTGTCAGTGTCGCCGCTTTTGCGATCACTGCGGTTCAGCTGACCAGTATGTCCATTCTGGCATGTGCTCTGCTGTTTGCCGTCATTCTGATGACTCAGGTGCGGTTGCCCTTCTGGTCAACCGCCAAGCGGGTTGCAATGATGGATGGCTTCATCGCCTTTCTGCTGGTGATGTTGCCCTTCACCACGCCGGGCGAAACAATGTTTACGCTGTGGGGCTTTGCTGCCAGTTATGAAGGCCTGAATCAGGCGGTTGTCATCCTGCTCAAAGCCAATGCGATTGTGATGGTGACCATGTCGCTGGTTGGCACGCTGGAAGCGGTGACGCTCGGCCACGCTTTGGCACGTCTGAAAGTGCCTGAGGCGCTGGTCCATCTTCTATTGTTCACCGTGCGTTATATTGAAGTTCTGCATGCGGAATATCATCGCCTGCGGACAGCCATGAAATGTCGCGGCTTTGTGCCAACCAACAGCTGGCACACCTATCAAAGCGTCGGATATCTGGTGGGCATGCTGCTCATCCGGTCTTTCGAACGCTCTGAACGCATCATGAAGGCGATGAAATGCCGGGGCTTTCAGGGGCAGTTTCATCTGCTCGACACCATGGCCTTCACCCGGCGCGATGCTCTTTTCTTTTCTTTTGCCTGCTTGGTGATGATTTCCATGCTGATGATCGAGGTTTTAAATGGCCCCGTTGCTTGAAACCGACAATCTGCATTTTGGCTATCACGGCTTTGCGCCCTGTCTGAACGGAGTGTCCTTTGCTCTGCATGCGGGGGAACGGCTTGGACTGGTTGGTCACAACGGCGCGGGCAAAAGCACTTTGCTGCATGTGCTGGTGGGGCTGAACAAGGCCAGCGCCGGACGGATCGGCGCGTTCGGTCGTGACTATCAGACGGAAGAGGATTTTCGCCTGCTGCGCCGCCGGGTCGGGCTGGTCTTCCAAGATCCCGATGACCAGCTTTTTTGCCCCACCGTTGCAGAAGATGTTGCCTTCGGACCGCTTAATCTGGGCTACAGCAAGGAAGATGCAATGAGCATCGTCGATGAGACCCTTGCTGCGCTTAATCTGACGGAATTTCGCGATCGCGTCACCCATAAATTGTCTGGTGGACAGAAGCGGCTCGTGTCCCTTGCCACCGTGCTGGCAATGAAGCCGGACATCCTGTTGCTCGATGAGCCGACCAACGCCCTAGACGAAAAGACCCGTCTGCGTTTGATCGAGATCCTTGTGTCCCTGCCCCAAGCCATGATTGTTGTGTCTCATGACAGGGCGTTTCGCGAGGACGTAGTAACGCGTACTATTCTGATGGAGGGTGGACAAATCAGCTAAGGCCCTTTGCCTGTCAGTGCCGCAGCGTTATGCTTTGTCCAACTTTCGCAGTGCTTCCCGTGACGGAAGCTGAAAAACAAGTCAGTGCGGTTGATCCAAGTCGGAGACCAAGTCTGACCTGCAGGAATGATTACCGTGTGGGAAACACAGTCCCCATATGATGCTCTCTCCCTGCTTTTATGATTGATCAAGGTGCTCTGTGTCGAGTGCCCTTGGTTCCGTGCAACCCAATGTCGGCCGCTCCATCCGTGCGGTCCAAGGGATAGAGACCAAAGTTATGGCGATGCGCCACCTACATGATGCTGATATCGGACTAAGCCCACCTGGCGGCGTGCAAGTTGCCCGCTGTGAGGTGTTTGTTGATGGCTTGTGGGTATCTGCGCGTCTGGCTCCTCTCTCTTCCACGCTTTATCCCGCCCTTATCAACATGCCGTTCAATGGCAACCAAGACCGAGCATTTTGAGTTTGTAATGTCCCATAGTTACGAAAAAGATCCGTTTGCAATTTACGAGCAGTCCTTTCAGATCATCCGTGATGAAACAAGCGCAGCGCTCGCCAACCTGCCGGAAGATTTCGAACCGATTGCCGTGCGGCTGATGCATGCTGTAGGGATGACCGATCTAGTGCCAGATTTACGCTTTAGTGACGGAGCGGTCCAAGCGGGTCTGACAGCCCTGAAGGCGGGCAAGCCAATCCTTGTGGATACGCAAATGGTGGCTGGTGGCATCACCCGCCGGTTCCTGACCAAAGCCTATGGCGGGTCGGACAATGCAGTGATGGTGACGCTGAACGACCCTCAGGTACCTGGTTTGGCAAAGGAAATGGGCACGACCCGTTCGGCAGCGGCGATGGAGATGTGGCGTCCTCATCTGGAAGGTGCCGTTGTGGCGATTGGCAATGCACCGACCGCACTGTTCCGATTGCTTGAAATGGTTCGTGAAGGTGCTGGCAAACCAGCCCTCGTCCTCGGCTTTCCAGTTGGCTTCGTGGGAGCTGCAGAATCCAAACAGGCCCTAGTTGATGAAGCTGCCGGGCTCGGCCTTGATTACATGGCCCTTCTGGGGCGTCGCGGCGGAACGCCGCTTGCCAGTGCTGCGGTCAATGCCTTGGCCATCGCTGCCCTTGGAGCAAAGGATCAACCACGCGAAAATCTCGGTTGATTGAGTGATAGAATGAATGATGTAGCAAAAGAGCCCTGGTTGAGTGTGATCGGCATTGGCGAAAGCGGTGTCGAGGATATCAGCAAATTCGGCTGGAGCCTGTTGGCACAAGCTGAGTATATCCTCGGTGGTGCCCGCCATCTGGCGATGGTGCCCGATGACCTCGCCCCTGAGGCCGAACGCATTGTCTGGCCATCCCCTCTGTCGGAGGTTTTTGCCCGCCTTAAACGCCTGCGGGGCAAAAAGGTGGTGGTTCTTGCCAGCGGCGATCCGATGTTCTTTGGCATTGGCGGCACCTTCTCACGGCATTTCCCGTGGGAAGAAGTGCGGGTCCTGCCCTTCCCCAGTTCCCTGAGCTTTGCCGCCAGCCGGATGGGATGGCCGCTCAACAAAACCACATTGCTTACCATCCATGGCCGCAATCCGGCGGCCTTGCTGCCGCATTATCTGCCCGGCGCAAAGTTGCTGATCCTGTCCAAGGACGGCACGTCGCCGGCCACCGTTGCCAAGCAACTGGTGGAGCGCGGTCTTGAGCAAGCGTCCATTTCGGTGCTCGAGCATCTGGGTGGTGATGAGGAAAAGATCATTGCCAGCAACGCCACGGCCATTGCTGCGGGAGGCGACGCGTTCCGCTTTGCCGATCTCAATGTGATCGCCGTGTCTCTGCCGCAGGAAATGCCTTTCTGGCTGCCGGTTACACCGGGCCTGCCCGACGATGCCTTTGATCATGACGGCAAAATGACCAAACGGGATATTCGCGCCAGTGCAATGGCCAAGCTCGCCCCGCGCCCCAATGCGCTTTTGTGGGATGTGGGCACGGGCTGTGGCTCAATCGCCATTGAGTGGCTGCGGGCCCATCCGACCTGCCGCGCTGTTGGCATCGAACCTCAGGAAAAGCGGCGCGCCTATGCGCTTCACAATGCCGAAATGCTGGGCGTGCCCCATTTGCGGCTGCTAAATGGCACAGCCCCTGATGGTTTGCGCGGTGAAGAAGCCCCCGACGCGATTTTCATTGGTGGCGGGCTGAGTGCCGACGTCGTCAATTTCTGTCTCAAGGCCTTGAAGCCCGGTGGTCGTCTGGTGGCCCATGCGGTCACGCTGGGCTCCGAACAACTCCTGCTCAATCTTTATCAAAGCCATGGTGGTGATTTGACCCGTCTGTCGATCGCCAAAGCGGAGCCGGTTGGCCCGCTTCATGGCTGGAAATCTGCAATGCCCGTGACCCAATGGGTCTTTCTCAAACAATAGATGTGTCCTCCCAAGACCAGTTGATCGAAGAGAAAACAATGAACAAGAATGGTAATGGCAAACTTTATGGGGTCGGCGTTGGCCCCGGTGACCCGGAACTGATCAGCCTGAAGGCTGCCCGATTGATTTCTGCAGCCGACATTGTGGCCTATCCCGCACCAGAAGGCGGAGAAAGCTTCGCCCGGTCGATCGCGAAGGCCCATATTTCCACCGCTTGCGTCGAAATCGAAATGCCGGTGCCCATGAAAACCGAGCGCTTCCCAGCCCAGACGGTCTATGACGCAGGCGCCAAGGATATTGCCGAGCATTTGCGCGCCGGTCGCGACGTGGTGGTTCTGTGTGAGGGCGACCCCTTCTTCTATGGCAGCTTCATGTATTTGCATGATCGCCTGCATGATGAGTTCGAAATTGAAATCGTCTCTGGCGTCTCCTCGCTGGTGGCGTGCGCTGGTCGTCTGGCCCAGCCGTTGGCTGGTCGCAACGATGTGCTGACCATTCTGCCCGGACCGATGGAAAGCGACGAGTTGGAACGCCGTCTGGCAATGGGTGGGTCCTTTGTCATCATCAAGGTTGGTCGCCATATGCCACGCATCCGCGCCATCCTTGAAAAGCATGGTCTGTTGGCCAATGCCGGTTATGTTGAACGCGCCACATTGCCAACGGAAAAGGTCATGCGCCTTGCCGATGTTGATGACAGCTGCGTGCCTTATTTCTCAATGATCCTCATTTATGACGGAGGCGAAGCATGGAAAAAGTAAATCGCACCAATGTGATCGTCTGTGTCACTTCGGGCACGGCGGACCTCGCCAAATCGATCCGCAAGATCCTGCAAGGGGCGGGTGAAGTGGCCCTTGTCCACGGCAAGGAAGGCACCGATGGCGTGGATCAGGTCTTTTCTGACAGCATTCTTCACATTCGCTCCCTGTTTGCAGAAGGCAAGAATGTCATTGCCATTTGCGCCAGCGGCATTGTCATCCGGGCTGTTGCGCCTTTGCTCGACAGCAAGTTTGATGAACCCGCTGTTCTGTCCGTCTCTCGTGATGGGGCCTCTGTGGTGCCGTTGCTGGGTGGCCATCATGGCTCGAACGATCTGGCCCGCCTGATTGCGGAAGGATTGAAGTCCCACGCCGCTGTCACCACCGCTGGCGATTGTAAGTTCAGCATGGCAATTGATCATCCGCCAAAAGGCTGGAAGCTGCAAAATGCTCGCGCTGCAGGCCCGCTGATGGCCCGCATGGTCAATGGTGAAGCGGTTTCGGTTGCCGAAGGCCTTGATTGGGTCAAGAAAGACAAGTTGACCCTTGCCGACGACGCTGCCATCCGCCTTGAAAATAGTGTGAAGAAAGCCTCTGGCGCAGATGCGCTGGTCTATAGCGCCCAGAAGCTGGTGCTTGGGGTTGGCTGTGAGCGCGGCGTTGCAGCCGAGCATCTGATCGACCACATTACCAAGGTGCTGGACGACAACAATCTGGCCGTTGAAGCTTTGGGTTTGATTGCGTCCATCGACGTGAAAATGGATGAAGCAGCCATTCATGCGGCAGCCAAGCATTTTGGCGTCCCTGCCCGCTTCTTCCCTGCGGCGGAGCTTGAAGCCCAGAAAGATCGTCTGGCCAATCCATCCGATGTGGTTTTCTCGGAAGTTGGTTGCCATGGGGTGGCCGAAGGCGCTGCCTTGGCAGCAGTTGGGGCTTGCGGTTCCCTGCTGGTCGAGAAAGTCAAATCCGACAAAGCCACTTGTGCTGTTGGCATGGCGGTCGCTCCGTTCGTTGGCGATCTGCCGGGCAAAGCGCGCGGTCGTCTGTCTGTGGTCGGCATTGGGCCGGGCCAGTCGGAATGGCGCACGCCAGAAGCCACCAACCGGATTGCCGAAGCTGAAGAGCTGGTTGGCTATGGTTTTTATATCGACCTGCTTGGCCCGCTGGGTGAAGGCAAATCGCGCAGCGACTTCCCGCTGGGTGGCGAAGAAGATCGGTGCCGCTATGCGCTCGAGCAGGCAGGCAAAGGCAAAAATGTTGCCCTCATCTGCTCTGGCGACGCTGGCATCTATGCCATGGGCGCACTGGTGATGGAATTGCTCGACCGCGAAGCTGACAATGGTGGCGTGTCGGACGATGCCAAACGGGTTGAGCTGATCAATGTGCCGGGCATTTCGGCGCTTCAGGCCGCTTCTGTGCGGTTTGGTGCCATTCTCGGCCATGACTTCTGCACCGTGTCCCTGTCGGATCTGCTGACCCCTTGGGAAACCATCGAACAACGCCTTGAAGCGGTGGCTTTGGGTGACTTTGTGGTGGCCTTCTATAACCCGGTCTCAATGAAACGTCGGACCCAGCTGGCCCGTGCCAAGGAAATTCTGCTGACCAAGCGTCCGCCGGAAACCCCTGTATTGCTGGCCTCCAGCCTGGGCCGTCCGCAGGAAAATCTGCGCATTCGTACGCTTGGCGAGCTGGAAGTGGATGAAGTCGACATGATGACCGTTGTGTTGGTTGGCTCGTCCCAGTCCCGCATTTTGCAGAACGGCGACCGGTCGGTCGGTGACAATGGCTGGATGGCCTATACACCGCGCGGCTATGCCAAACGCATCGACGCCGACAAAGAATGAAACATGGACAGGAGACGGGCGGCAATTGCCCTCTCCCATCCCCTGACAGGAATTGAAACATGACAGTCTATTTCATTGGCGCCGGTCCCGGTGCGCCTGACCTCATCACCGTTCGTGGCCTCAAGCTGATCCAGTCTTGCCCGGTCTGCCTTTATGCCGGTTCGCTGGTGCCTGAATCCACCGTTGCTGAAGCTCCAGATGGCGCTTTGGTCAAGGATACGGCTCCGATGCATCTCGACGAGATCATTGCTGACATCAAGGAAGCCCATGACAAGGGTCAGGATGTGGCCCGGGTCCATTCTGGCGACCCATCAATCTATGGCGCGATTGCTGAGCAGATCCGCCGCCTTGATGACCTTGGCATTCCATTTGAAGTGGTACCAGGTGTGCCAGCCTTTGCTGCTGCGGCGGCTGCTTTGGGGACCGAGTTGACCGTACCGGGCATTGCCCAGACCATCATTCTAACCCGCACCGCAATGAAGTCTTCTTCCATGCCGGAAGGGGAAAGCCTCGATAAACTGGGCGCATCTGGTGCGACCTTGGCCATTCATCTCTCGGTCCGCAACATCCCGCAGATCGAGCGTGACCTGATCCCGCATTATGGCGAAGATTGCCCGGCTGTGGTTGCTTATCGCGTCGGCTGGCCAGACCAGTCCTTCATTCGCGGCACCTTGTCTACGATCCGCAAGAAAGTGCGCGAGGCCAAAATCACCCGCACGGCATTGATCCTTGTCGGTCCGGCCATGGGTGCCAAGGGGTTTGCCGATTCCAAACTCTATGACGCTGACTTCTCGCATGTCCTGCGGGTGGGAACAAAGGGCGCAGTCGAAGACGACGCGTAAAGCGGAAACCATCGAAAACCAGCAACGTTTTATGGGAACCAACTTCGACGCCCGGCCCCGGTGAGTTTTCTCTCCGGGGTTTTTTTACTCGCATGCCAGCGTTGGTCGTGCGTGAAACTGAAATGGTGCCGCGCAATCAAACGAAAACGGCCAATAAAAAGGGTCAACTCATCTGAGCTGACCCTTTTTGTGTAATTTTGACTGCGGCGCGGGGCATCTTCAGGTTTGAAGTCTCACGAATCTGCGTAACTTGGAGCGATGATATGGGCAAAGGATCCGTGCACCGATCCGACCTTTTGCCCCATGGCACCAACATCGCGACCCGTGGCTGCTTTCGCGTCGAACAGCGGCTCGGCCTCTCCCATCCAGGTGATCTGGGAGAAGTGGAACTCGTGGGCATTCAGGTCCTGTGGCCACGGTAAGTTTGATTTGTGACTAAGTTTTCTATAGCCTAATTTTAACTTAGGCTTATTAAAACTTGTGCTGATTGGCAGAAGGTCCAACATCGGGAATGCGACACCCTCTTTCGAGGTGATCTCACGCCCCAGCACCATATAGCCCCCGCATTCGCCAAAGATCAGGATATTGGCTTTAGCAGCAGCCTTCATGCTGGCCTTGAAATGGCTGGCAGCATCCAGCTGTTCAAGATAAAGTTCGGGGTAGCCGCCGGGCAGATAAATTGCATCGGCCTCAGGATTTGGAATTTCGTCGGCAAGCGGAGAAAAGAACGAGATTTCAGCACCTTGTTCCCGCCACTCAGAAATCAGATGAGGATAGATGAAGGTAAAGGCAGCATCCTTGGCGATGGCAATATGGCGCCCCAAAGGGGCCAACATGTGGTCGGGACCTGCTGACGCATGTTCATTGGCCAGCGCGCCTGTCTCGGCGATCGACAGCATGTGATCAAGGTCGACATATTGACCTACATGGTCGGCGATGCGATCAATTTTGTTGGACAATTCATGATGCTCGCTGGCCTGCACCAGCCCCAAATGCCGAGAAGGCAACGACAGATCATCCGACACGCGCACTGCGCCGACCACCGGGATGCCGATCTTGTCAAAGGAATCGCGCAGCATGCCTTCATGGATTTCGCTGCCAACACGATTGAGAATAACGCCGCCAATGGTGACATTTGGGTCATGCATCTTGATGCCATTGGCGATGGCGGCTGCGGTTTGCGCCTGCCCCTTGACGTCCAGTACCAAAATAACCGGCAGGTTGAGGATCCGGGCGAGCGACGCCGTTGACCCCTGCCCGTTGGCCGCGCCGTCAAACAGGCCCATCACGCCTTCGACAAACAGCATATCAAAGCCCTTGGCCTGCTTGTGACTGCGCGTACGCAACGCCTCTGGCGCCATCGCCCAAGGATCGAGATTGATGGAGGGACGGCCAGACGCAACCGCATGAAAGGCCGGATCAATATAATCCGGCCCGGTTTTCGCCGGCGCCACCTTCAAACCCTTGCGGATGAAGAGCCGCTGAAGGCCGAGCGACAGGGTTGTTTTGCCTGAATTGGAACTGCTTGCCGCCAAAATCAGACCGGGTGTGCCTGTCATTGGCCTCATGCGTCTACGGTCTCATGCAGAGCTGGCGCTGCCAGTGGATCGGAAATCAGCTCCTTGCCATATTGCACATGGCCGAGCCAATCGAGCCCTGCACGCAGTTTGACCACATCGCCAATGACAAACAGGGCTGGTGGTGCAAGATCGGTTTTCTCAAGGTCTTCAACGATTTCACCAAGCGTGGATACCAGAATGCGCTGCTCCGGTGTGGTGGCATTGCACACAACAGCTGCCCCCTCTTCGGGCCGACGGCCACCAGCGATCAACTTATCGACGATTGAGCTTAGATGCTTCATGGCCATATACATGACCAGGACCTGTGACCCCTTGGCCAGGGCATCCCAATCGAGCGCGGATGGCAATTCACCGGTCTGATCATGCCCGGTCAGGAAGGTGACCGACTGGTTTACTGCGCGGTGAGTCGCAGGGATACCCGCATAGCACAGCCCGCCAATGCCTGCCGTGATGCCCGGTACAATCCGGAACGGGACTTTCTCTTCGACCAACTGCAACGCTTCTTCACCACCACGGCCGAAAATCAGGGGGTCCCCGCCTTTCAGACGCAGGACACGCTTGCCCTCTTTGGCAAGGGCGATCAGGCGTAGGTTGATGTCCTTTTGCTTTGGTGAAGGCTTGCCGCCCCGCTTGCCAGCATATTCGGTCACGACGCCAGAGTGCGCCAAAGAGAGGATGGACTTATCGACCAAAGCGTCATACACGATCACATCAGCTTGCCGGATCGCATTGATGGCATGCAATGTCAACAAACCACGGTCACCGGGCCCCGCGCCCACGAGCCATACCCAGCCGGGAAGAAATTCCGGCATACCTTCAAAAAGGGACACACTGTCGGTATCGAGTTTCGGATCAGTCGACATCTTATTTCCTGTAATTTCATCTAAAGCGTGGTCACCACGCTCATATGCGGTGTATATCTGAGCCATGTCAGAAGTTGAAGAAAAACCAGAAGAAGGCACGGCACTGCGTAGAGGTTGGACGACTGGCGCATGTGCGACCGCAGCCACGAAGGCGGCGCTGACGGCCCTTGTCACTCGTGCTTTTCCTGACCCTGTAACTATCACTTTGCCCAAGGGTCAACAACCTGCCTTTACGTTGAGCTTTGAGCGTCTTGAGGATGATCTAGCTCAAGTCGGTATCGTCAAAGATGCCGGCGATGACCCCGATGTAACCCACGGTGCCCTTGTGCTTTCTCAAGTAACTTGGGGCCTCCCCGGCTCAGGCGTTACCTTCAAGGCGGGTGATGGTGTAGGCATGGTGACACGCCCCGGATTACCGATTCCTGCCGGAGAACCGGCCATCAATCCGGTACCACGGCAATTGATGCGCGAAGTGGTGATGAATTTATCACAAGAACATGGTTTCTCGCCAGATATCGAAATCACGATTTCGGTGCGGAATGGAGAAAAACTTGCCAAGAAAACATGGAACCCCAGACTGGGTATTGTCGGTGGTTTGTCCATCCTCGGCACGACGGGAATCGTTGTGCCCTTCTCCTGTTCGGCCTGGATCCATTCCATCCATCGCGGCATTGACGTGGCGCGCGCTGAAAAGCACGGGCATGTGACCGGCTGCACGGGATCGACTTCGGAAAAGGTGGTTTGCAGCCTCTATGACTTTCCCGATTTTGCCAAATTGGATATGGGCGATTTTGTCGGTGGCATGTTGAAATATCTGCGCAAAAATCCCATTCCACGCCTGACGATCGGCGGCGGCTTTGCCAAATTGTCGAAGCTGGCTCAGGGTCATATGGATTTGCATTCCGGCCGCAGTCAGGTGGATTTCGACTGGATGGCAGACTTTCTGGCCGACATGGGGGCGGATGCTGGTTTGGTCGAGCGATCGCGCACAGCCAATACGGCAATGGCCATATTGGAAGACGCGGAACGGTGCGGTGTTGATGTCGCCGGGGCTGTTGCCTTGCGGGCGCAACAGGAAGCCTTGCGGATACTTCGCGATGCTCCGGTGGGAGTCGACATTGTTGTGGTGAGTCGTGATGGCCGATTGCTGGCACGCACCCCGGTCGCGATGCCAGAGCAACGCCAATCAAGCGATCCGGCATAGGGTACGTGAACCATATGGGCAGAAGAATCCTCATACTGGGCGGCACGAGTGAAGCACGCGGACTGGTAAAGGGCTTGCTCGATGAAGGATTGCACGATGTCACCCTCTCTCTTGCCGGGGCCCTGGGAGATGGGACAGAGGCATCCTTTCGCGATCGCCTGAAAAAGACCGATCTTTCCCGACTGTATATCAGAATTGGTGGTTTTGGCGGCCCTGATGGACTGTCTGCCTATCTGCAGACTGAAGCCATTGATTTGCTCATTGATGCGACACATCCCTATGCAGCGCAAATCAGCCACAATGCCCATCAGGCCGCCAACAGGTGTCAAATAGGGTTTGTCCGTCTTGAGCGCCCCGCATGGGAGCCTCTTGCAGGAAAGAGCTGGATCGAAGCGAAAGACCTGAACGATGCGGCGACATGCATACCGCAGGGGGCGCGGGTTCTGTTGGCGGTCGGTCGACAATCCGCAAAGCCCTTTCAAGCCCGCACCGATTGTCATTTCCTCCTGCGTTCAATTGCGCCAGCCAACGTTGTTGACTTCGGGGGCAACTTTTCCTTTTGCCAAGCCATGCCGGGCAAGACTATCGAAGAAGAAATCCAGCTTTTGCAAGAAAAAGAAATTTCTTGTCTTGTGACCAAGAATTCCGGTGCCAAGCGATCCTATCACAAGATAGCCGCGGCCCATGCACTTGGTTTGGATGTGGTCATGATCAAGCGTCCAATTCTGCCGGATTGTCGTATATTCAACAATTTGGACACCATACTTGACTGGCTGAAGGGCTGACATTCGTCTGCAATATGCCTGAAAATTGCCTAAATTTATCGTTCAGCAGTGGCAAAATTTGTGGCAGAAGGCCCATATTTTGTCAGTTTGAGCGCTCCATTTCGGTTTTGATTGCATTGATACAAAAAGGTTAGATGTCGTTTTCCCTCTATATTTCATTGGGATAGCGCCCATTAGTCTTGGGTCAAATGGTATAAATTATTTCAATTTCATGAAACTTAGTTGCAGATGAAATTCTATTCTTCCGAAAACGTAATTCTTGATGTACTCTTTTCGTGTTGATTTTTCATCAGGCACCGGACATATGCGGATCGACGGAGAGGGTTTGTTGTTCTGGCGCTCGTGAAATAGACATCCCAACGTATATGAGGTGCGTAGGGGAAGGCCCACAAGTCAAAAGGAAATCGAAGATGGCAACCGGAACTGTTAAGTGGTTCAACCCAACAAAAGGCTATGGCTTCATCGAGCCGGCCGAAGGTGGCAAAGACGCTTTTGTTCATATTTCTGCGGTTGAACGTTCCGGCCTGACAACCCTAACCGAAGGTCAGAAGGTTGAATATGAAATGGTCGAAGGTCGCAACGGCAAGGAAAATGCTGACAATCTGAAGGTTGTCGGTTAACCGACAGACTCCGGCCATTAAGGCTCCAAAAATCGAACCCTGGTGCTTTGTAGCATCGGGGTTTTCTTTCGTGTTTCACACAGGGTTTGGATAAGTCCAACTTCGGTTTAAAAAAGTCACTTTGACGCTTGCGCTTTGCGACAAAGCCTCATATAAACCGCCTCACCGATAGCGAGCGCCCTTCGTCTAGCGGTTAGGACGCCGCCCTTTCACGGCGGTAACACGGGTTCGAGTCCCGTAGGGCGTGCCACTTTCGACGAAAAGGCCCCGCAATTCAATGAGTTGCGGGGCCTTTTGTTTGACTGGGCAGCGAGGCTCGCTATCATTTCAGCCGCGCCATCGCGTTGTTTGCCATTGTTTTCTGGGTCGCGTTCATCCCATTTTGCGGGCTTCCAGTAGCGTTTCAGCGTTCCGCTATTCATGCCAGTTACGTCCGACGTTTGTGAAATCGGACGGGATATGGACATGGCGTCGTCTGACGGCTGACCCGCCGCTAATTCCGGTTTGTTTTCGGTGCGGCGGTTGACTGTCGCACCACCAGTTCCGTTGGCAATGTGATCTGGTTGAATGGAACGTCCAGCCCGGAAATCATAGCCATCAACATGTTTACGGCAGAGCGCCCCATCTGTTGTAGGGGCTGGTGCACGGTGGTCAGGGTTGGGTGCATCTGCTCGCACAGACCGATATCGTCGAACCCGACCAGTGAAATGTCGTCCGGAACAGAAAGTCCCCCTTCACGGATGGCGGACATGGCACCCTGTGCACTGACGTCATTGGAGGCAAAAATCGCGGTCGGGCGGTTCTCAAGGGCGAGCAACTGCTTGGCAGCATCATAACCGCCCAGTTGCATGTAATCTCCCTCACAGATCAGGGCCGGGTCGTCGTCAAGGTCATATTGCGCGACCATGTCCTGATAAGCCTTCAATCGGCTGCGGGCCGATAGAAGCTTTAGATTGCCGGTGATGAAGCCGATGCGCTTGTGGCCAAGTTCAATCAGATGTGTCATGGCTTGCCGCCCTCCTTGATAGCCATCGGTGATGACAGCTGGGAAGGTCGGTTCGTCAAACACGGTCTCTACCGTCACGACAGGCAGGGAGGCATCGCGCAATTTTTCAAGATAGTCCGCTTCATAGGGCAACAGCACAATGATGCCGTCCGCCACTTGCTGCAACAAATTGACCACGCTGGACGGAGGTTGGGTGTCATTGTCCGACAGGGAGTAGACCAGCATTTCATAGCCAGCACCCCGGATGGTGGTGCCGATGCCCATCACCATCTCTCCGGTGAAGGAGGTGTGCAACTGGGCGATAACGCCGATGATATGCGTGCGACCACTCGAAAGCTTTCGCGCCATCGGATTGGCAACATAGCCCATTTCGCTGGCAATGCGCTGAATGTCTTCTCTTGTCTTGTCAGACATGCCCGGTTTGTCATTGAGTGCGCGAGAGGCTGTCATCCGGGAGACACCTGCTACTCTTGCAACATCAGCAAGGGTGGGTCTTGGCATTTTCACTGGCGCAACCTCATTTGGTCTGGCTTGCTCGTTGCATTCTAAGGCAACGATATCCTGTAACGTTACTTTTGGGTCCGGCGAAGCTCACTGCGCTGGACTTTGTCATTCAAAACAAGGTTTCTTGTGCATTGGCCTTTTTGGTCAACGAACATTTTCTTGTGGTTCCTTGTCAAGAAAGTCCCGGACTTCACAGCAGAATCCCGCATTTTCCTGCTCTTCTTACTACCTTTTTGAGCAGATTCAAATCCATTGACAAAACACTACGTTACCGATAACGTTACTGATGTAAACTTGTGCGATCGTATCATGATCCCGACAAGTCTCGAACGATGGGAGGACATAATGCAGTTAACGCTGTCAAACCGTATCACCAAACTACTCTGCGGCGTCGCCGTTGCTGGTCTGCTGCCTGTTTCAGGCGCACTGGCCGACGATGCCAAAGTCATCACATCCTGGGATTTGCAGACTCAGGAACGCACCGTCGCGACCATTCGCGATGCTGCAGATCGCTTTGAAGCCGCCAATCCCGGTTTCAAGGTCGAGGATTCCCACATTGCCAACGACGCCTACAAAACCAAGCTGAAAATTGCCTTCGGTGCCAATGAGGCACCTTGTGTCTTTACCAGTTGGGGTGGAGGTCCGTTGCGTGAATATATCAAGGCAGGAAAAGTCACCAACCTGACGCCCTATCTTGAAAAGAACAAGGACTTCGCCGACCGCTTCCTGCCCGCCAGTTTCTCACCCGCCAAATATCAAGGTGACATCTATGGCCTTCCGGTCATGGGCACAGCTGTCGCGGTTGTTATCTACAACAAGGATATCTTCAAGAAACTCAACATCGAGCCTCCCAAGACCTGGACAGAGCTGATGGACGTGGTCAAAGTTCTCAATGAGAACAAGATCGCTCCATTTGCTTTGGCCAACAAGGCAAAATGGCCGGGCTCCATGTTCTTCGTTTATCTGGCCGATCGCATTGGCGGTCCGGAAGTCTTCCAGAAAGCTGCTGATCGTGAACCCGGCGGCTCCTTCGAAGATCCAACCTTCATCAAGGCTGGCGAGATGCTTCAGGATCTTGTCAAGGCTGGTGGATTTGCCCGCGGATACAACGGACTTGATTATGATATCGGCGGTTCCCGTCGTCTTCTCTATTCGGGCCGTGCCGCAATGGAACTGATGGGCAGCTGGGAATTTGGCTCAATTGCCAACGAAAATCCCGAATTTGCCAAGAATGTCGGCTTCTTCACCTTCCCGGCGGTTGAGGGTGGCAAGGGCAATCCCAACAATGCCATTGGCACCATGGGCGATAACTACATCTCCATCAACGCCGATTGCCCTTATCAGGATGCCGCTTTCGACCTGCTGAAATTCTCGACCGATGATCGTGCAGCGGAACTGAAGATGGAAGATAACAAGATCCTGCCGATCAAGAACGCCAAGGTGGAAGATCCCTATCTTGCAGGGGTGATGGAAGCCGTTGGCAAAGCACCAAGCATCCAACTCTGGTACGATCAGGAACTGGCTCCGGCTCTTGCTGAGGTCCATAAGGACACCACACAGCAATTGCTTGGCCTTTCCATAACGCCTGAGGAAGCCGCAGCCAAGATGGAAGCGGTCGCCAAAGGGCTTGCCAACAAATAATCTCTCCTCAGAGACACCCGTCGACTTGTGATCGATCTTTCCGGCCGCTGCTCCCCAGGGGCAACGGCCGGTTGCTGCCAAATGAAGGGACCTTCCCCATGTCGGATGGATCTGTGCAATCCATGACACTTCGCTCAAGGCAATCCTACCGGCGGGCGCAGAAGCTGGCCCCGATCGTCTTTCTTGCCCCGGCGATCATTCTCTTGTCGGTTTTTCTGCTGTACCCGCTGATTTATAGTTTCGAGCTGTCGTTCCTCGATTGGAACGGGCTGGGTGACGGTGCGCGCTTTACCGGGTTTGACAACTGGGAGAGACTGCTCTCAGATGCGGTTTTCTGGCAATCAGCGCTCAACAATATCTATCTTGCGGTTTTCTCCGTCCTGATCCAGTTGCCGATTGCCGTTCTTCTGGCCGTGGTTCTGGACGAGGCATCAAAAGGATCCCGGATCCTCAAGATCCTCTATTTCATCCCGCTTTTGATGTCGAGCGTCGCGCTTGGCGTACTGTTCAAAAATATCTTCGACCCCAATTTCGGCCCCATCAATTCGATCCTCACCGAGCTTGGGCTTTATGACTGGACGCAAGATTGGCTGGGCGACCCGGATTTTGCGCTTGGCTCTGTCATTGCCGTCGTCTGCTGGCAAAATGTGCCTTTCTATATGGTGCTGTTCCTTGCTGCCCTGTCCTCATTCCCCCGCGAGATCGTTGAGGCGGCCAATCTGGATGGTGCCAGCCAGTCCACCATCTTCTGGCGCCTGAAGCTGCCCCATTTGCAGGGCACCTTCCGCACCGCCGTGTTGCTCGCGGTTATCGGCTCCATGCGTTACTTCGACCTCGTTTATGTGATGACGGACGGCGGGCCGGAGCATTCTTCGGAAATGATGGCGACCTACATGTACCACACCGTCTTCAACTCCTTTGAGATGGGGTATGGCAGCACCATTGCCTCGGCAATGTTCATCATCATCACGGTGATCGCCGCCGTTTCCATGCGCCTGTCCAAACGCTTCGAAACGGAGATCTGAGCGATGCAGAAGAAAGCCTTCAAAATCTCGAAAGTTGCCTTTCCCGCGCTTGGCCTGTTCTGGCTGCTGGTGACCACGCTGCCCTTCCTTTTCGTGGCCTTTACCAGCTTCAAGGGATTGCAGGAAACCTATACCAATCCGGTCTGGATGCCGCCCGAAAGCTGGAATTTTGACAATTACCTCCAGCTTCTCAATAGCTCCTTCCTGATCTATCTGCGCAACTCGGTGTTCGTCATATCCGTATCGGTTGCGTTGATCGTGCTGGTCAGCTCCATGGCAGCCTATGCGTTGGCGCGGCTGAAATTCCGCTTCAACGGCCTGCTGTTCGGGTTGATCGTCGCGGGCATGATCGTGCCACTCCACGTCACTCTTGTGCCCATTTATCTGATGATCCGGAATATGGGTCTGTATGACACCATGTTCGCCCTTATCGGTCCTTATGTTGCCTGCAGTTTGCCGATTTCGGTGTTCATTCTGACCGAATTTATGCGTCAGGTGCCTAAAGAACTGGAAGAAGCAGCCTTTCTTGACGGCTGCGGCCCGTTCAAGATTTTCTTCAAGATCTTCTTCCCTCTCTCCGGGCCGGGCATCTCAACGGTAGCCATCTATAATGGCATCATGCTGTGGAACGAATTTGTCTTCGCTTATGTGCTGACCAGTTCGCCGGACACCCGCACCCTGCCGCTCGCCGTTTGGGACTTTCAGGGCCAGTATGCAGCCGACATCCCGGCGATCCTTGCTGTGGTGACCCTCAGTACGCTTCCCCTGATCATCGTCTACGCCATCGGTCAGGAAAAGATCGTCAACGGCATGATGGCCGGATCCCTGAAAGGATAAGCCATGACAGAGATCTGCGCCCAGCCTACCCACATCCCCTTCCCGCTCCTCCGCTCAACGGGCTGCGTTCCCTGCGGTTTCTTGGGGCCGAACACAGACATCTCTGCAAAGAGGATCTTCCAGTCATGACCAGCATTCACCTTGACAATGCAGCGAAACGGTTCGGCCGTGCCACCGTCCTCAATGACATCAATCTGGAAATCGAAGATGGCGAGTTCTGCGTCTTCCTTGGGCCATCGGGCTGCGGCAAGTCGACCTTGCTGCGCATGATTGCTGGCATAGAAACCCTCACACAGGGCGAGTTGAAAATCGGAGACCAGCGCATGAACGAAGCTCTGCCAGCAGAGCGTCGCGTCGCCATGGTGTTCCAGAACTACGCGCTCTACCCTCACATGTCGGTCTATGAGAATATGGCCTTTGGCCTCAAACAGGCAAAGACACCCAAAGATCAGATTGTTGCGCGCGTCGGTGAGGCGGCTCGCATCCTGCAGATCGAAAATCTGCTGGAACGCAAGCCCAAAGAACTCTCGGGCGGTCAGCGTCAACGCGTTGCCATTGGCCGGGCCATTGTGCGCCAGCCTGCCGTCTTCCTGTTCGATGAACCGCTCTCCAACCTCGATGCCGCCTTGCGGGTGCATATGCGCACCGAGATTGCCAATCTGCATCGCAAGTTCCCCGAAGCCAGTATGATCTATGTAACCCACGATCAGACCGAAGCGATGGCCTTGGCGGACAAAATTGTCCTGCTGCGGGCGGGCGATGACGTGATCACGAAAGGCTCGATCGCCCAAACCGGTTCACCGCTTGAACTTTACCATCGGCCCAAAAATCTGTTTGTAGCGGGTTTTCTTGGCTCCCCGTCGATGAACTTTCTGCCCGTTACCCTTGTGGCGGCCAGCGAGGATGGTGCTCGTGTCAAGCTTGATAGCGACGAGGAATTGTTTGTTCCGGTCTCTGCTGGACATTTGCCGATCGGTTCAAAATTGACGCTCGGAATCCGCCCCGAGCACATGACACCGGTTGGTGAAGCGGTAACAGAGCAGGTCTTCTCGCGCGCCCTCAACGCCGTTGAGAATTTTGGCGAATACAGCTTCCTCTATCTCTCTGAAAGCACGGATGCTCCGATGATCGCCAAGGTTTCGGACGAAACGGAGGTCAGTCTTCGTGGCGCGATCAAGTTCCAGATCCGGCCTGAGCTTTGTCACCTGTTCGACGAGGCTGGTGATGCGCTCACACACCTCAATCCCGCACCAAAATCCATCAGCTTTGATGCCACGGCGCTCTGAAGCGCGCATTAAAGGACCCCACAAAGATGACTGAACTCTATAAAGATCCATCCCTCAGCCCCGAAGCCCGCGCCGATGACCTTCTCTCCCGCATGACCCGCGCAGAAAAGATCGGGCAAATGCATGCCGTCTGGTTGTTTCTGAACGAAAATGGCGACCATCAGGTGCGCAGTGATCAATTTACCGGTGAGAGCGATGCCGACACCCTGCGCGAGATGCTCTCGCACGGGCTGGGCCAGATCACACGCCCGCTCGGAACCCGCAGCATTGATCCGGCTGAAGGTGTTCGCGCCCTCAACAATTTACAGAAATTCATGCTTGAGCAAACCCGTCTCGGTATCCCGGTGATGTCGCACGAGGAATGCCTTTCTGGCCTGATGATCAAGGGAGCAACGCTGTTCCCCTCTTCGCTCAACTATGGTGCCACCTGGAACCCGGCGCTCATCGAGAAAGTCGGTGAGCAGATCGGCAAAGAAGCACGCATGATCGGCTGTCATCAAGGTTTGGCACCGGTGCTCGATGTGGCCCGTGATGCCCGCTGGGGCCGCACCGAGGAGACCTTTGGCGAAGATCCCTATTTGTGCGGTCTGATGGCCACCCACTATGTCAAAGGTTTGCAGGGCGAGAAGCGCGACTTGTTGGCGACCCTCAAACATTATGCCGGCCATTCAGCCAGTGAAGGCGGCCGCAATCACGCACCGGTCCATATGGGCTGGCGTGAGCTCAACGACATGTTCCTGCTGCCCTTTGAGATGGCGGTCAAGCTGGCAAATGCCGGTTCGGTCATGCCTGCCTATCATGACATCGACAACGAACCCGTTCACGCGTCACGTCATCTGCTGACCAAGGTGCTGCGCGAGGACTGGGGCTTTGACGGTTTGATCGTTGCGGACTATGTGGGCGTTTCGCTTCTCTATCAACATCATGGCATTGCAGCCGACACCGCAGAGGCTGCCGCGCTTTCCTTCAATGCCGGTCTCGATGTCGAATTGCCCGGTGATGATTGCGCCAAGGACCTGGCGATTGCCGTCGAACGCGGCCAGATCACCGAGGAGACCATTGACGAAATTGTTCGGCGGGTGCTTGTCGAGAAATTCCGCATCGGTCTGTTCGAAAAGCCCTATGCCGATGACAGCGCCATTCAGTTGCAAAGCAAACAAGCCGTTGACGTGGCGCGTGAGGTGGCTGAACAATCCGTCGTCATCCTCTCCAATGACGGCATCCTGCCCCTTAAAGACCAAAAGAAGATTGCCGTGATCGGCCCGACCGCCGACGACCCGCTGGCCCTTCTGGGAGATTATAGCTTCCCTGTCCACCTGATCCATAACGAGGAAGAGGAAGAAATCGGCAATGTCATCACGCCGCTTGCGGGTCTCAAGACCCTGATTGGCGACAAGGTCGAGATCACCTATGCTCGGGGCTGCAACATTCTTGATGAGCGCAAGGCCGGAGCCCCTGTCTTCCCAGGCGATGTGGACGATAGCACCAGCCTGGAGCAGGCGTCTTCCCTGTCAACGCGCCTTGACATGATCCCGGAGGCCGTAACGAAGGCCAAGGATGCCGATCTCGCCATTGTCTGCGTCGGCGATCTGTCCGGTATCTTCCAGACGGGCACCGTTGGCGAAGGATCCGACGTCGACAGCCTGCAGCTGCCTGCAGTTCAGCAGGACTTGCTAGAGGCCGTCGTTGCGACTGGCAAACCGGTCATCGTGGTGCTTTCTTCGGGCCGCCCTTACAATCTGGGTGGACTAGAAGGCAAGATTGCTGCGCAAGTCATGACCTTCTTCTCGGGACAACAGGGTGGTGTGGCGTTGGCCAATATTTTGACCGGCGCGGTGGAACCTTCAGGCCGCCTGACCATCTCCATCCCGAAAAGCGCTGGTGCGGCTCCCTATTTCTATAACCACAATTTCAAGGCCTCTGGCACACCAATTGCCCGCCACTTCGGATCGTCCTACCCGTTTGGCCATGGCCTTGGCTACACCGAATTCACCTATTCGGATATCGTGCTGGCGGAAGATCAAACGGACTGCAAAACCGGTGAAATTCGACTGTCCTTTTGTGTCACCAACACAGGCAACCGCGCCGGGGTCGCTGTGCCACAGCTCTATGTTCGTGACGAACTGGCCACGGTTGTGCGCCCGGTGAAAGAACTCAAGGCTTTTGCGCGCGTGTCGTTGGAGGCCGGTCAAAGTCAAACGGTCACCTTCATTGTGCCAACCGACATGCTGAGCTTTACGGGGGCTGAGGGAAAACGAATGGTTGAACCAGGTGCCGTTACCCTGATGATCGGCGAGTCAAGCGGTGATATTCGCCTCAAGACCAGAGCCATTCTGACAGGGTCCGCCAACTTCCTCGAAAGCAATTGGCGTATGCAAAGCGAAAGCGTCATCGGTTCGGCAACCTAGCCTCGCCACTCTCTCCCTTGCGCTTCGACACAATGAAGGTGCCCGCACTAGGCAGTGGGCACCTTTGCCTTTTTGATCGAAAAACAAGCTCTGTCCAGCGCGATGTTTGCTGGCGCTAAAGCTTCAATCCGTTGAAAATAAAAGTACGAATGGATTGAATGCCGTTCTCGTTTGGCGTCTTGTTGGACAATCGGCGCAGGCCCAATCCTTCAAGTGCGTCCAACATCATACAGGCCACAGCATGCGGGTCGTCATAAGGGACAAATATGCCTGCCTCGGCACCCTTGTTCAGACAACAAACCAAGGCATCGCTCAAGCGGTTTCGATTTTTGCCAAAGACGTCGGCAATCATCGGATTGCGCAGGGCTTCGGTCAGAATTTCCACGCCCAGCAGCGCATTTTCCGGGTGAGAGACATAGACTGCATAGTCATCAATGAATTGCTCTATTGCAGCTCGTGGGTCATCTGGATTTGATAATAAATCGATATATCCGGCCAGCTCCTTGCCTTCCAACTCGGCGATGAAAGCCAAAACGGCATCCTTGCCGGAGAAGTGGTTGTAAAGGTTGCCAAGGCTGATCCCGGCCTGTCTGGCAATATCGCGAACACCAGTTTGGTGATAGCCACGCTCCAGAAAACAGATCACAGCAGCCTGTGTGATCTCGAACTTGCGCGGATCGATGGGCGGTTCATTTTCGGGCAAAGGCTTGACACTCCAACACTCGCTTCCTAACTATGAACGATCGTTCGTTCATAGCATCAAACCCGTCGTGTGGAAAGGGCGAACCATGACATTTGCGAAGTGTTGGTTTCTTGGGCTTTTCGGTCTGATGAAGGTCTTTTCAACCGGCTCTGATCTGTCAGACCCTGTGCTCTGAACCCGCCCTTGTCACAGAGTACCAGTGACTTTCGCCTTCCGACAGATGCCGGACACCCCGTCCTTCACACCAAATATGCGAAGCAGAAAGCAGCGATGGAAGAAATGAAGAAAACTCCTGCATCCAACCGGCTCGACGGTCTCGATCTGGCCCGCTTTGTGGCTTTTGCTGGCATGGTAATTGTGAATTTCAAGATCGCCATGGGGGCGGAAGGAGGCAACGGATATCTATCCTTTCTGACGACGGCTCTTGAAGGGCGCGCTGCCGCCACCTTTGTCGTTCTGGCAGGAATCGGCCTCGGTTTGGCAGGGCAGAACAGGCTTGATCAGACGATCTCGGTCACCATCAAACGAGCTATTTTTCTGTTGGTAATCGGTCTGTTGAACATGACGATCTTCGAAGCCGATATCCTGCATTATTATGCATTCTATTTTCTGTTTGGCGTGTTTCTACTGCCGCTCAGCTCACGTGCACTTTTTTGGATATTGCTTGGTATCAACGTCGCCTTTCCGTTCATGATCCTGACCCTGAACTATGATGCAGGCTGGAACTGGAGCGACTACAGCTATAGCGGCTTCTGGACGCCCGTTGGCTTTGTCCGAAACCTGTTCTTCAATGGCTGGCACCCCGTTATCCCGTGGATCGGCTTTTTGCTGTTCGGCATTGTCCTCAGTCGCGCATCGCTGGCCAAACGGGCAACGCAATGGAAACTGGTCATCGGTGGTGCAATTGCGTTTGCCGTGGCGCAGGGCGTAAGTGCTTTACTGATAGCCCAGCTCGTACCAATTGCTCCAGAGTTCTCGGCACTTGTGACGACCTCCCCTGTTCCTCCGATGCCACAATACACGCTCGCGGGTGTTGGTACGGCAAGCATTATTGTCGGGGCCTGTCTCTTGCTCTCCAATAGCCTTAGGGCGATAGGGGTTCTGCAATTGCTGCTACCAGCAGGGCGACAAACTCTGACGCTCTACATTGCCCATATTCTGATTGGCATGGGAACACTTGAAGCGCTCGACAAGCTTGGCGGGCAAACTGTTGCACAAGCCTTTGGCGCATCTCTCTTGTTCTGTTTGGTTGCCATTGTCTTCGCCCTCATCTGGACGCGTTGGTTCAAGCGGGGCCCAATAGAAGCCATCATGCGCAAACTGGCGGGCTGACACACATCCACACGTCAGATGGCGGACAAGCCAAAGCGATCACAGGCCCCACTGCGGCCAATGTCGGGTTGGCGAAACTTGTCTTTTTGCCAGTCCTCATCGTTACTCCGTGGGGCGAGATATTTTGGTCAAACAACGCACCCTTGAGGTGCCTTGCAGATTTCATCTGGTGTCGGTGAACAGGGTTCAAAGGACAGTAAGTGGCAACAATAAAAGGATCTGTTTTTTGCGAATGCGCGTTTTTATTCGGGAGCAATTCAACTGTCTCCAAACACCTTAACTGAATGATTGCACTTTCCAGATAGTCTGGCCGCTCCAAAACTGGAGTGAGGAACTTTTCATTATGAATAAGTCTTGTGATTTGGCAGACAAGCAAATTGCCTACAAGCCACAACAAAGTAGTTTTGTCCTTCTGGCCGTTTTCTCGGTGTCGATCTTCCTTAGTGCATTTCTGCTCTTCTCAATCCAGCCCTATTTTTCCAAGCTCGTTCTACCCAAGCTTGGTGGTTCTCCCGGCGTTTGGTCTGTGGCGATCGTTTTCTTCCAAGGCGTTTTGCTGCTCGGCTACAGCTATGCGCATGCGCTTACCAAGTGGGCCAGCACAAGAAGTGCTTTGATCATTCATAGTCTTCTGGCGATTGTCGCCTTTGCCTTTCTTCCAATCTCCATCACTTCGGTCATGGGGTCCCCCCCGGCTGAAGGGCAAGCAATGTGGCTTTTCGCTCTGTTTGCATTGTCCGTGGGCGTTCCGTTTTTTGCGGTTTCAGCAAACGCTCCCCTGCTGCAAGCATGGTTCTCGCGAACGGACCATCCACACGCAGCAGACCCTTACTTTCTCTATGGATCCAGCAATATCGGCAGTTTTGCGTCCCTGTTCCTGTATATCATTTTGATAGAACCCTCTTTTTCCCTCACAGATCAGGGCGTGCTTTGGATGTACGGATTTGGAATTCTGTCAGTGATGATTGCCTCATGTGGGTTGCTGGTCATCAATGGCAAGAAAAGATCCTCTCCATCTGAAACAGAATTTGCAAATCCCAAGAATGTGGATGTCGCCAAGACCGACGTCATCTGGTGGATCGTTCTGGCGGCCTTGCCATCTGGACTTCTGGTTTCTGTAACGGCGCACATATCAGTTGATATCGCATCAGCACCGTTTCTCTGGGTCATTCCTCTGGCCCTGTTCTTATCGACGTTTGTTTTCGTGTTCCGGCAAGAACCATTGGTCTCTTACAAGACATTGTCCAGATACCTGCCCTTCATCATCACGGCGATCATCGTCAGCTCATTCTTGCCCGCAGCATTGCCGGTCTGGTTTTCCCTGATATTGCACCTGTCGGCCTTCTTTTTTATCGCGCTCTATTGCCATTTGCTGCTGTTCCAAAAACGACCCGACGCACGTCATCTCACAGCCTTTTATCTTTGGATGTCTTTCGGAGGCTTTCTGGGCGGGTGCTTCACTTCGCTTCTGGCGCCAGCGGTCTTCAATTGGGTTGCGGAATACCCACTCTTTCTTTTGGCTGTTTTGGTATTGAGCCTCTCAATGCGCCTCGAGAATAAAAATGAGCTGAAAGTGTCGGCGCTTGTCTCGCTCATTTTCTGTCTTGGATTTCTGGGTTTGACATCAACTGGCCTCATCCCGGCATTTCAGTCCTACGGCACCAATGTGGTCTTTGCCATTTTGGCCTTTGTCGTCGCCTCGGTTTTGCAAATCAAGTCCATCCCCCTTGCCGTGATTTTCCTGTCATTGGGAGCCACAGCAACTTTCTTTAATCATCAGTTCAAGGTGGAAAGCTCTTTCGACCGTTCCTTTTTCGGTGTCGTGAAAGTTCAACAGAGCGAAGAAGGCCCGTTTCGTCTGATGATGCATGGAACGACCGTTCACGGCGCCATGTCCACCAAACCGGAAGATCTCAAGCATAAGCCGGTTCCCCTCACCTACTATCATTCGTCTGAAGGCATGGCTCAATCTCTTGGCGCAATGCAGGCACGCAGAGGAGGTTCGATCGAGCATGGAGCCATTATCGGTCTTGGAACCGGCAGCATGCTCTGTCACACCAAGCCTGATGAAAAATGGACAACATTCGAAATTGATAGTTTGGTCGTCAAAATTGCGAAAAATCCGGACAAGTTTCGCTTTGTGTCTGACTGTGCGCCCAATTCCGAAATCATCATTGGCGATGCCCGTCTGACCCTTGCAGACATGCCTGATGGCGAACTTGATTATCTTCTTGTCGATGCCTTCTCATCAGATTCCATCCCGGTTCATCTCATGACGCAAGAAGCCATTCGACTCTACTTCCGCAAGCTGAAGCCGGATGGCATTCTTACGATGCATATCAGCAACCAGAATATGAACCTCGAAGAAGCGGTGGCTGCAACCGCAAAATCAGAAGGTCTTGCTGCAGTGTTCAATCCAGCGACAACAACCAAACTGATCGCAAGTCATCCGCACATCCATCCAAGTGCTGTGATCGTCCTGGCTCGTGATGAGGCGCATTTTGGAAAGCTGCTGGACAGTGACCGTTGGATCAAGCCGCAGGCAGGTGATATGCGCCCGTGGACGGATGACTATTCAGATGTCCTTAGCGCGGTGCTCAAGGCCGTTGATTTTGACAAGATTAAATTCTGGAACTAACGAGCCCCCGGCATGCTCGGTTGCCATCTGGTGAACCAGTACCACTTACAGAAATAAGCCCCCGCACTTCATTGCGTTGCGGGGGCTTATATTTTTTTCTAAGCGATGAATGGTACCGTCTGGACCAATCTGGCAGCGCTTGTATTGGCACGCTCCTCGCACGGACCGCCCTCTAGGGCCGCCCCACCCGACTGACCAGAACCGCCATCAGGCGCTGATAGAGCGCGGGGCCCAAGACACTGTCTTCTATGCCGAAGTCGATGCTTGGATTGTCGTTGATTTCAATGATTGACGGACCGAGGGCGGTTTCCTTTATGTCGACGCCGTAAAAGCCGTTGCCGATCAACTGGGTACCGCGCAAGGCAACATTGAGAACATCTTGCGGAACCTCTGCGATGGGCAAGGTTTCGGAGTCGCCAGAGCTGACCGACCCGTCCCTTTCATATTCGTAGATCTTCCAATTGCCGCTGACCATGTAGTATTTGCAGGCATAAAGCGGTTGGCCATCGAGAACCCCTATGCGCCAATCAAAGTCTGTCGGCAGAAATTCCTGCATCATCAAAAGGTCGGTTTGCTTGAACAACTCCTTGCCGAGCGCCTTGAGTTCCGAGGCATCCTTCACCTTGTGCACGCCGCGCGAGAAGCAGCCATCAGGGATTTTGACGATACCGGGAAATTGCAAATCATCAGCCAGTTGTTTCATCCGTTGACGATCAAAAACGATAGTCTTGGGAGTGAGAACCCTATTTGAACGCAGCAATTCGGCCAAAAAGATCTTGTTGGTGCAACAAAGAATAGAATGCGGATCGTCGATGACGGGTATGCCTTCCTGCAAGGCCCGTTTGGCAAAACGATAGGTGTGATGATTGAGCGCTGTCGTTTCGCGAATGAAAAGCGCGTCAAACTCCATCAGACGGCGATAGTCCTTGGCGGTGATCAACTCGGCACGCGCATCGACGCTTTCCGCTGCGGAGACGAAGGATTCAAGTGCCTTTGCATCGCTCGGCGGGCTTTCCTCATCGGGATTGACCAAGATGCCGACAATGGTGCTGGGGATCTTGCGAAGCGCCGGTTTCGGCAGGCTGCCTTTGACAAAGGCCTTGAGCGCCGCATCGAAGACGGGTTGGGCCTCTTCGGTCAGACGATGGATGGCAAGCGCTTCGATGTCCCTGATTTTGACCTTCGGCTCAAGCTGGAGGTTAATCCGGATGATCGGGCAACGGAACAGATCAAACGCCTGACGCGCAATGGCTTTGAAGCGCTTGTCCGTAGTGCCGCCAAAATAAATGTCTATCGCGTCGGGATAGATGTCCTCGCCTTTTTCATCGAGCAACGCCTGAAGGCTCAGCAAAGCGCGTTTGTGGATCCGTTTCCAGTTGATGTCGAGAAGGGCGTCGGCTTCGGGCAGACAACGTTCCTTGCGGGCGCTGGCAAGCAGACTGCAATAATAACCAAGGGACAAAGGTTCATAGGAGCGAGACAGATTGATGACACGACGGCCCGGCACCCCATATTCAAGGGCCAAATAATCGCGCACAGTCATGGCGTGGCAGCCCTTGGGCACTGTTGCCAAATCCTTCAACCGATCTACCAGAATGATCGGCAATCGGGACCGGTTGGCCGGGCTGGAGCCTTCTGGCATATGATCGATATGGCGAACCAGCCGAACACCATCTGCACCGTCTTCATAATAGCCAGGCAACTCGGTCTCAACCTCATAGCCATGCTTGACATAGAGGGCGATGGCACGGTCATTGTCCTTGCGCACTTCAAGCGAAAGACGATCACACGCCTGTTCACGGGTGATGGCTTCGGCCCCGCCGAGCAACTGGGTGCCGATGCCGAGGCTCGATTTTTCAGGATCCACTGCCAATGAGTAGAGCCGCGCCACGCTTGAGCCTTCTCGCAGCAGAATGGCCGCATATCCCAGAATGGCATTATCCCTGTCGACCGCAACAATCAGACGGGAGGAGTCGGTTTTGAAAAAGGAGCGAAAAGACCGTGCAGAGATGCGGTCTCCGGCAAAGCATCGGATTTCAAGTGCCATCAACTGCTCAAGATCTTCGATCTTGGCGGTGCGCAGAAGCGTCGGCAGAAGCGTGTGTGTGGCCATGACTGGCTTTCAGCAAGATTTGGGAAAAGGGAAATACTGGAACGCGTGACGGTTCATTCATTCCGGGTGTCGGCTGCTATATACCAGCGGACCTGCCGTGCCTAGAAGAATTGTTGCGGAACGCCTCGAAAGTCAATCAAAAGTGCACAGAAATGAAGTGTTTTTTTTGCGACCAAACCATGCAGCCGGTACCGGGAGGAGAGGCCCTGCGTTGCAACAAAAAAGGCGAGGTTTCCCTCGCCCTTTTGCTTGCCGATTGGCAATAGATCCTACTGGCCGTTTTTGTCTCGCTGCACAAAGATCGAGATGAAGGCCAGGGTGGCGGAAACGATCATCAGGACTAGCGAGATGGCATTCAGCGCCGGTGTCGAGCCCTGCTTCAGACGGTCAAACATGGTGATGGTCAGCGGTGAATCCGAGCCGGTCAACATCAGCGTGGTGTTGAAATTCTCGAACGACATCAGAAAGCAAATGATCCCTGCCCCAACCAGAGCCGGTTTCAGAAAGGGAATGGTTATGGTGCGCACGGCTTCCAGCTTGGTTGCGCCAAGATTGAGCGCGGCCTCCTCCAGAGAGATGTCGAACTTGCGCAACCGGGCCGAGATGACCAGCGTTGTGATGGTGGTGATAAAGGCGAATTGACCCAAAATCACCAGCACCAGACTTGGGCGCAAAGCTTCGATTTCATAGCCCCAGGCATCCTCGATATTGTTGACGATGGAATTGGCAAAGATGAGGATCGAAATACCCAGAATGACACCGGGAATGACCAGAGGTGTCAGCGCCAGCACATAAAGCATGTTCTTGCCGGGAAAGCTGGTGCGTTCAAACAGGAAGGCATTACAGGTGCCGACAAACAGCGACAGAATGGTGACCCAAACCGCGACAAAGGCTGAATAGCCAAGGCTCTCCATCAGGGCACCGTCATTGAAAATACCGAGACGTGGATCGCTATCACCGATGAACCAGTCGAGCGTGAAGCCTTCCCAAGGCATGGACGGGAACAGGCTATCATTGAAAGCAAAGACACCGACCACGATCAGAGGGGCAGCCAGATAGATGAAAAACAGCGCGACATAGGCCTGATAAAGCCGGACGCCTGCCTTGGGTTGTGGAATGGACGGGATCATGCTGGCCTCCTATTTCACTGTATCAGCAAGGGTCTGGCGGCTCAGCTTAAGACCGACCCAGACGATGAGGGAAGACAGGATCAACAGCAAGAAACCGAAAGCAGAGCCGGATTCCCAGTTAAACCGGGTGATGAACTGGTTATAGATCTGTTCGGTGAACCAGAGGCTGTCCTTGCCACCCAGAAGCGTCGGGGTCAGGTAATTGCCAAGGGTCAGCATGAAGACGACGATGCAGCCCGATGCGATGCCCGGCATCGCATGGGGAATGACGATGTCGCGCAGAATGGTAAAACCGTTGCCTCCCAGATCATAGCCCGCTTCGATCATGCTGTCGTCGAGGGTGTCGAGCACAGTGACGAGCGGCACGATCATGAAGAGCATCGATGTATAGACAAGACCGGTCATCAGTGATGCATCATTGTAAAGCATCTCAACCGGGCCGGAGACGATCCCGGTCCATTGCAGGAACGAGCTGATGACCCCGCTTTCGCGCAGCAAAATCATCCAGCCAAAGGTACGCACCAGTTCCGATACCCAGAAAGGCAGCAGGCAGGCCAGAAACAGCAGCGCCCGAAGACGACCCTTGGCTATTTTGGCGATGTAGTAAGAAATCGGAAAGCCAATGATTAGGGTTATGATGGTGGCAATGATCGACATGATCGCCGTCCGCAGGAAGGTGTTCCAATAGAGCGGCTCGGTGAAGAACTCGGTATAGTTCTGAAGGCTGAAGACATAGTTCCGATAGCCTAGTTTTTCCCGCAGGGAAACGATCAGAAGATCCACATGGGGCAACAAAATCAGAAAAACCAGCCAGATGAGAAGTGGCAGCATCAAGAGCAATGTGCTCGCCTTGAAGGCCATCTTGCTTGAAGATGTCATATCACGACCCTCGCCTTATGCTGTTTTGGATTGGCTGGGATAGGCACGAGATTTCTCGATCTTCCATGCCAACTGCACGGTTTCGCCGCGCTTGAGATCAGCGAATTCCCCCGTCTGCGGCAAGGTCACCAAAACGGTATGGCCGGAGAGTTCATCATAGACCTCAACCCGGCTGTTGGCACCGTCAAACAACAAGTTGGTGACATGACCAACCAAACCATTGTGGTCATCTTCGATATGGGTGCGGCTGACTTCGCCGCTGGATCGTTCGATTGAAATGGCTTCTGGACGGACGAACAATTCGATGTTGCCACCCACCTGAAGCGGCGCGTCGGTTGCCGCCTCAACGGCCACTTCACCGCCTTCATCAAGGGTGACCACAGCCTGATTTCCCGACACCGACAAAACCTGACCAGACCAGCGGTTGGCATCGCCGACAAAACCGGCCACAAAAGCGGTTTGAGGATTGTAATAGAGATCTTGCGGTGTGCCGACCTGCTCGAATTTACCCTCATTCATCACAGCCACATGATCAGACATGACCAAGGCTTCGGACTGGTCGTGGGTGATGTAAACAAAGGTGGTGCCGATCTGGGCCTGAAGCTGTTTCAGTTCCACTTTCATATGCTCACGCAGCTTGAGATCCAGCGCACCGAGCGGTTCGTCGAGCAGAAGAAGCGTTGGTTCAAGGACCAAGGAGCGGGCAATCGCGACACGCTGCTTTTGACCACCGGACAGCTGATCAATCGATTTCGAGCCGGCATCAGGCAGGGAAACGCGCTCCAGCACATCTTTAACGCGGCGATCAATCTCGCTGGTGGCCATCTTCCGACGCTTCAGGCCATAGGCCACATTTTCGGCGACATTCATCATTGGAAACAAGGCAAGATGCTGGAAGACCATATTGACCGGCCGCTTGTTGGGCGGCACGCCGAGCATCGACTTGCCCTTGATGTCGAGATCTCCTGAAGTCGGTTCCAGAAAACCAGCCAGCATGCGCAAGAGCGTGGTTTTGCCACAACCACTGGGTCCGAGAATAGAAAAGAATGAGCCCTGCGGCACCTGAAGCGACACATGGTCGACGGCAGTGAATGCGTCGAAGGTCTTGACGAGATTTCGACATTCAAGGTCTAGCGGTTGGCTCATGGCAAGGTCTTCTCTTTTTGGCTTCGGCGGGATTTCAGAACAGTTTGCAGGATGCGGCCTGAAGGATACGGACGCACATAAGCACCCCACGGCCGAGCCGTGAGGTGCCTTACTCTCAGATCAGGATCTTAGTTGCTGGAAGCCGCTTTAACGCGGTCGAGCACTTTGCCTTCGATGGTTTCCAGACCAGCCGGAACGGTCGGATACCATTTGATATTGTCCAGATCTGCCGCTGGGAAGGAAGCCTTGAACTGGGCTTTCAGCTTGTCTTCGGCATAATCGTCAGCGCCTTTGGACGCGGTGAAGTTGCCTGCGGACGCGGTGATCATGGCTGCCACTTTTGGCTGCATCACAAAGTTGATCCACTTATAGGCAGCGTCGTCATTCTTGCCTTTTTTCGGCAGAACAAACGTGTCGATCCAGCCCAGAGCGCCCGATTTTGGCGCAACGAAGGTTACATCAGGATTGTCACCGTTCAGCTTCCAACCGCCGGTATCCCATGCCATGGCAGCAGTGACTTCACCAGACCGGACGAGGTTCAGCAGCGAGTCGCCGCCTTCCCAGTAGGTTTTGACGTTGGACTTACAGGAAATCAGTTTTTCCTGAACCTTGTCCATGATCGCCTGATAGGCGTCTTTGTCACCATATGCAGCGAACGGATCTTCGCCCATGGCAAAAGCGAAACCGATCAGGGTTGGGCGCTTCAGGCGATAGGAAACCTTGCCTTTGACTTCGTCAGAGCAAAGATCGGTATAGTCCTTGACCATGCCAGCCTTTTTGGTGTCGAGCACCAGACCAGACGTCCCCCACACATGCGGCACACCATAAACCTCACCTTCAAAGGTGGTGTTGGCCTTGGTGGCCTCGAGCATCGAGGTGATGAACTGGCTTGCGTCGATCTTGGAGAGATCCATCGGCTTGTAGATGCGGTTCTCAGCCTGAGCCCCGGCAACACGGTCCTGAGAAGGCTGGGCCAGATCGAAGCCGCCACCACCAGTTGCACGCAGTTTGGCGATCATTTCTTCGTTGTTCGACTTGGTGACCTTCACGTCGATGCCGGTCTCTTCCTTGAACATCTTGACCACTTCGTCCGGCGCATAGCCACCCCAGGTCAGCAGACGCAATTCTTCGGCCTGGGCGGCGCTGGAAACGATAGCAAGGCCAGCGAGTGCAGTCACACCCAGCATAGCGGATTTAATGGTAACAGACAGTTTCATAGGATTGTTCCCCTTGGTGTCGTTGCAAATGTCACTTGCGGAAAGGTTTGCGGTTTTTGGGCCGCGCAAAGGATTGCTGATATGTTGTTATTAAACAGTCTGGAAATGTAGACATATTTCCTACCAGCTGACAACGCAGTAACAGGGAATTGTGTAACTTTTTTTTCACTCCAGTAAGAAGCTTACAATTTTTTTCACACCTCAGAGGCGTGTGAAGCCATTCACCTTTGAATGACAAGCCCAACTTGTTCGCTTCTGCGCAACATTCTGATGCTGTGCATGATTTTTTGTGAAACGGTTCGGACTGTTTCAGCCGGGTTCCCGGACTGGGTCGGCTTCACTCTGTCAGAGCGACAACTCGAGATAGCTTTCCGCCTGCAGATCACAGAAGTCGAATGCCCGGTCAGAACAGCCTTGTCCGACGGCATAGACGGCCAAACCCGCCTTGTGAGCGGAGTGCGCACCGGGGATGGAATCCTCGAAGGCACAGGCTTCGTGCGGCTGAAGATTCAAGGCTTGAAGCGTGGTGAGATAGGGCAAAGGATCCGGTTTGCCGATTGGCAACTCGGCACCAGACACGATCAGTTCCACATGGTCGCTGATTGTCAGCGCATCCATGGCACTCAGGATGTGGCGACGGGGTGCAGAAGAGCAAATCGCAATGCGCAATCCCCTGCCCGCCAGATCCTTCAGCAGATCCGAAGCCCCGAGCACTGGTTCACGCATGATGGGAAGCAGGTCATCGGCCAACGCGCCGACCTGATTGCTGATTTCGGTTTTCTGGGCGTCGGTTGCGCTTTCATCAAGCAGTTCGTTGAGAAAATCTTTCATGCCTCGGCCAATGTAGGCATTGAGAACAGCCTGATCCGGCACGATGCCATAGCGGGCCAGCACATCGATTTTGGCCTTTTCCCAGGCATGTTCGGAATGAATGAGCGTACCATCCAGATCAAAGATGGCTGCCTTGAAGGTGGTAAAAGTCTGAGTGTTGTTCATAGCAGTCATCTTCTGATCCAGTTGGTCTCTCAATCCACAGGCACAAGGCGCAAGTCGTCAATCGACATGCCAATACCAACGGACTGACCGACCTTGATGGGCTGCCCGATGGACTGAGCAATGACGAATAACTCGCCGAACGCCCCTTCGACCGTATATTGCATCTCGTTGCCGAGATAGGCAGCATAGGTGACTTCACCGATCAAGGCGTCCTTTTCCGTGGCCGGATGCAGGTTGATGTGATGAGGCCGCAACACGGCTTTGGCTTGTCCTTTGAGATTCGTTTGCAGTGGCAGCATCAGTTGTTGCGCACCAAGTTGAATTTCTGTGCCATCGGATCCGGACTTGAGGATGTCGCATTCAACCAGATTGGAATCGCCAATAAAGTCGGCGATGAAGGCAGAGTTGGGGCTTTCATAGAGATCGTGCGGAGTTCCCTCTTGTGCGATCTCGGCGTTTTTCATGACGATAATCCGATCCGAGACAGCCATGGCCTCTTCCTGATCATGGGTGACATAAACGGCCGTCAATTGCAGTTCCTGCTGGATCTTGCGGATTTGTTCGCGCACATGGCGGCGCAGCTTGGCATCAAGGTTGGAAAGAGGTTCATCGAGCAAAAGAACCTCGGGTTCCAGCACCACGGCACGGGCGACGGCCACGCGCTGCTGCTGACCACCAGACAGTTCGCTCGGCAGACGCTCGCCAAAGCCCGTAAGCCCAACCATTTCCAGTCCCTGCTCGGCTTTTTCGATCGCTTGCTTTTTCGGCATGGATTTAACTGTCAGGCCATAGGCGACATTTTCCGCGACGGTCATATGAGGGAACAGAGCATAGGACTGAAACACCATCGAGACCTTGCGGTAGGTGGCGGACAGATGGGTGACATCTTCGCCGCCGATAAAGATCTTGCCGTCGGTGGCTCCTTCCAAACCCGCAATCAACCGCAAGGTGGTGGTTTTGCCGCAACCGCTTGGGCCCAGCAACGTGACCAGTTGGCCCGGTTCGATCGACAGGTCGAGTTGCTTGAGGGCGGTCACGGCGCCATATTTCTTGACCACAGCGTCGAAATGCACGGAGCCCTTTTCAAATTGTGACATGGTTATCTCCCTTTGGGGTCAGACTGCGGGATCGACGCGATCGGTGCGGCGCAGTTTGCGTTTGCCAATGATGGCCTGCATGAGAAGGATTGCGGTGAGCATGGTCAGGATGAGGACAGCTGAATAGGCAATTGCCAGACCGAATTCCCCATGTTCGACACGACCGACGATGAAGGAGGTCGCCATGTTATGGTTCGCACTGACAAGGAAAATGACAGCACTGACCGAAGTGATGGCCCGCACGAAACTGTAAGTGAGCGCAGCCAAAACGGCAGGCCCGAGCAATGGGGCGATCACCCGCCTCACAGTCGTGAAGCTGTTGGCACCCAGCGTGATCGAGGCTTCATCAAGGCTTTTGTCCAATTGGGACATGGCCGCGATGCCGCCGCGCACACCCACTGGCATATTTCGGAAGACGAAGACAACGATCAGAATGATACCGGTGCCGGTCAACTCAATCGGCGGGAAGTTGAAGGCCATAATATAGCTGACACCGATCACCGTACCGGGAATGGCAAAACTGAGCATCGTGCTGAATTCAAAGGCGCTCTTGCCTGCAAATTTCTGCCGCACCAGAAGGTAGGCCGTCGCCAAGCCCACCAACGCCGTCAAAGGTGCAGCGATGGTTGAGATGGTGAGCGTGGTAAAATAGCTGTCCCATGCCACCCCGGACCATCGCCAGCCATGGCTCAGGTCAATCTTGAAGGCGCGGATATAGTGATGCAGGGTGAAACTGTGATCATAGCCCCACAACTTCACAAAGCTGCCAAAGACAATCATCGAATAGACAATTGCGGTGAAGGCTGCCCACGGCAAGGCAGTCGCATAGCATGTCCATTTAAGACCCTTGTTGAGGGCCGCATGACGGCCCGAATCTGCCTTGCCTGTGACCGTGGCATAGGACTTCTTGCCAAGCCATTGACGTTGAACCAAAAAGGCAGAAAGGGTCAGCGTCAGGAGCGCGATGGCGAGGATCGCCGCTTTGGCAGGGTCTGCCACAGTCCCAATGATGGCAAAATAGATTTCCGTCGACAGGACATTGAAATTGCCGCCCAGAACCAGCGGGTTGCCGAAGTCGGCGATACTCTCGATGAAGCCGAGCAGAAAGGCATTGGCAAGACCGGGGCGCATCAGGGGCAAGGAGACATGGCGGAAGGTTTGCCAACGGTTGGCATTGAGCGTTTGGGACGCCTCTTCCATCGATGGGCTGATGCCTTCCACGACACCGATCAGCACCAGAAAGGCAATCGGCGTGAAGGAGAGCAACTGGGCAAGATAGACACCGCCAAAGCCGTAGATCCAGCGTGACGCTTCAAGGCCCAGCAAATCAGCCAGAACCTGGGTGATCGTGCCCGTGCGTCCAAACAGCAGGATCAAAGCCAGACCGATCACGAAGGGCGGGGTGATGATGGGGATAATCGTCAACACCCGTAACAGCTTCTTGGCGCGGAAATCCGTGCGGGTGAAGATCAAGGCAAATGCGAGGCCAAGCAAGGTCGTACCAAGACCGGTCGAAACGCCCAAGAAAACAGAATTGACCGCCGGACCACATGAGCCGCCGGTCAAGCAACCCAGTCCCCAAATATCGGAGGAAAAGAAACGCGGGAAGAATTCCCACAAGGACCAGTCACCGCCCTCAATTTCGAAGGCGCGGACGAGAATATGCAGAACCGGATAAAAGACAAAGACACCGACCAGAGATATGATCAGGCCGATCAGACCAATGATGAAGGCGTCGCCCCGCCCCTTGCCCATGGCCGAGATGGCCGTGGTCAGCAGAAACAGCAGGGCCAGCAAGGTCACCATGGCTCCGGCACCGAACCCTGCCTGTCCATCTTGCCCCCCAAGGGCAACAAACAGATCACTCAGAATGCGAGGACCAGCGCGCACCACGATCAGGCCCTGCATGGCAGTGGCCAGAATGCCGAACACCGCAATGAGGCTGTTCACTTTGGCGCGCGTCACCCGATTGATTGGTGCGAGCAACAGAGCGGCGATCATAAAGAAAGCAAGGATGGGTGCGAGCAGATAGAGCTTGCCATAAAGAAGAACCTGCAACAAAGCCGGCGCCATGTCCGGGTCCGTTGCGGTACCGATCCAGCCAAAGGACCAGAAAGGATCTTCAAGGCTGTACCATGGCAGCAGACAATAGCCGATCGCTCCCACAATCAGCCAGAGACCGGTTGTGCGTGACATTGATTTTTCCTTGGTTGGATACGGCGTCAATAGCCCCTGTCCGTTCGGGACGGGAGAGCAATCCCGCCTCGAACGGACCTTTTTAGGGGAGCGAAGCCTTAGCTCTGAGGCTTGACGTCCTTGTCCCAACGAGCCAACAAGCGCTTGCGGGTTTCCGAGGCGCCGTAGGTGGCAAAGTCATAATCGATCAGCTTGATCGTTTCGAGCGCTGGAGACTCTGGTGGTACGGTCGCTTTGCTGTTGGACGGCACGTTGTAAACGCCCACTTCGGGTCCACGGGACTGCGCCTCTGCACTGATGGCGAAATCGACCCATTTCTTAGCGGCTTCGACGTTGCGGGCGCCCTTGATGACGCTGACGCCGCCGACTTCATAGCCAGTGCCTTCGCATGGGGAGACGATTTTCAGCGGGAACCCCGCTTTGGCGAGTTTCACCATGTCATGCATGAAGCCGATGGAGATGCCGGTTTCACCACGGGCAGCAGCTTTTGAAGGCGCCGAGCCTGACTTGGTGTAGGAATTCACATTCTCGCCAATTTCGGCCAGAAGCTTGAAGGCATCATCTTCGCCGAACAACTGAACGAGCGTGGCCAGTTCGGTGTAGGCCGTGCCGGAGCTGTTGGGATTGGCAACCTGAATTTCACCCTTGTAGGCAGGGTCCTTGAGATCATGCCAGCAGGATGGTGGCTTGATGCCTTTTTTCTTCAGAAGGTCGGCATTGTAGGCGATGCCCAGAGCACCGGCATGGATGCCGATGGTTTTGCCTTCGGAAATATCGGCCATGTTGACGGCCCAGCCGAGCAATTCACTGGTGTCGGCACCGGATGGCTGGGTCAGATCTTCAGCCGCTGCGATCAAGTGCGGATCGCCCGTACCACCCCACCAGACGTCAATCTTCGGGTTGCCAGCTTCAGCGCGGATCTGGGCGAGGGTTTCGCCGGTTGACTTGCGCACCATGGATACGTCGATGCCTGTGGCCACTTCAAAATTGTCAGCCATCAGCTCACACCAGTCCTGCTCGTTTGAGCAGACAACATTGAGCTTGTCGGCAGCCAAGGCGCCACCAGCATAAAGACCAAAGGTGAGCGTTGCGACGCCCAGCAGCATCTGTTTTTTCATGTGATCCTCCCGATCAAGAAAATTGCTTTCCAACCACCTGCCCCTTTCTCTCATCCCGGATATCCTATCCAAGGCGCAGGAAGTCTTGTCAGAAGGCTAGCCTTTGCTCGATAGCATATGCGACTGTTCGCCGGTTAACAGATCTTATCGAAACGACGATTCGTGTTAACAATGTTTCATTCCTATCCAAATTGCTTGAAAGCTGTAACCAAATGGCTGACCAAAGAGGAAGGCAGGTGTGACATCTTGGGAGGGTGTCACGTCCAGCCATCCGGTTTTCAGCGCCGCTTGGTGCAGGAAAGCCAAGTCTCAGGAGGAGTGAGATGGAAGACATGATGGGGAGGAGAGCACGTGTCGCCATTGTTGACGACGATGCGGAGATCCGCGCGTCTCTGTCCAGCCTGCTGTTTGAAAATGGATTTGAACCGGTGCCTTTGCGCGGCAGCGAAGACTTCATTGCGCTGGGCAGCGACCCGAAACTGGATCTTGCCCTGATCGATTTGCGTCTTGAAGGAGAATCCGGTCTGACGTTGACCTTGAACATTCGACAGAAGCAGGATTTGCCCATTGTCATGTTGACGGGCGTTGGCGACGAGACCGACAAAATTGTCGGGCTTGAAACAGGGGCGGACGATTACATCCTCAAACCCTTTAATCCGCGTGAATTGATTGCCCGCGTGCGGGCCGTGCTTCGTCGCTACGGCCACCGGCTCGAGCCACCAGCTCCGGCTCGGACCTCCGATGACATCCTGGCCTTTGGCTGCCGTCATCTTGACCGGGACAATCGACAGGTCTTTGATGGTGACGGGGAAGAAATCCACCTGACAAACGCGGAATATCGCCTACTTGAATATTTCCTGCTGCATCCAAACGAAATCATCTCCCGGCCCCGCCTGCTAGAGGAAATTGGCAGCGATCTGTCCCACTATGTTGACCGGACCATTGATGTGCTCATTTTGCGCCTGAGGCGCAAGATCGAACCGGTACCAGCCAAACCTGTCCATCTGCAGACCCGTCGCGGCCAAGGCTATGTCTTCGTGCCACAGCCTGACGATGAGACGGCGTGATGACCTTCCTCCCGCCGCTCGACATCAAGGGGCGTTTGTCGATGGCGCTCGCCCTTTTGACGCTGTCCACCATCAGCGTCGGGGCCATCGCATGGTATGGTCTTGACCGCGCCAACACGCAAATGCAGGCGCTGCACAGCCAGACATTGGCGCAAGTGGCAAAGTCGCTCGAACTGTCCAAACGCTCGTCTGACATCGCAACCTCGGCGCCGTTCCTGCTCAATTATCGGTCCCAGTATTTGATCGACCGAGAAGGCCAGTCCCTGATCACGACGCTGGAGCATATTGTCAGCAACTGGCCGTCACAGACGGGTGGAGCATCCTCGCCCATCTATGCGTATGAGGCAGAAATATCGGATGCCATCGGGCAAATGCAAGCAGCAACCAAGGACCTGATCGGGTCGGCCAATGGATTGAACTATGAGCGCAATGTGACGCAGATCCGGGTGGATTCCATCCGCAAGCTGGAACGGGATTTTTATGGCCATGCCATTGCCGATGATGCAATCGACGGGGACCGCTCGACATGGTTCCTGCTGCAGGCCTTGAGCAACGCCCTGTCTGGAGCGGCGCATTCCAAGAATTTGCTCGGTGTCGGGGAATATCATCGCCGCTATCAGACCCTGCTGACGCAAATGCGCAACAGATCCTTGCGACAATCTCAGACAAAAGCCATCGCCAGATTGGCTTGGTTGGCGGATGGGTCCCAAGGCCTGTTTGAAATCCGCAGACGTGAATTGAGTCATCGGCTGGCGGCGCAAAATGCCTTGTTCCGCATTCGATTGCAGGCCGTCTATATCAGCGACCTCTCCGCTCGCTTTGCCGAGAATGCAGAAAACTTTCTCTCTCAGGGACGACGGGAAACCTCCAACAATCTCGATGTGATCAAGGTACTGATCCTGTTTGGCGGCTTACTGAGCATCGGAATTGCCTTGGCTTCAGCCTTTTTCGTTTCGCGCTATGTGACTGCGAATATTGAAGCCATCACCCATGCCATGGTGCGATTGGCCCGCGGTGATCGGAGCACCAAATTGAGCCTCAAGATATCGGCCAATGACGAGATCGCCAAACTGATCCATTCCTTCCGAAAATTCCGCGCCACCACTTTGCGCCTTGACCGCAGCAACAGGCAGCTGAAGCTGAAAAATGCCCTGTTTGAGCGCGTTTTTGGCAACATCACCGATGGTGTGGCAATTACCTCTGAGGACGGCCGGATCACGGCGGTCAATGACAGCTTTGCCAACGTCTTGAAACTGTCTCACGGCGAGCCAATCGGCAACAGAAGTCTGGATGGTCTGCTCGCCCAAACTGTTTTTGCTGAGGATGTTCCGGACTGTCTCAGACTGGACGCTTTCGAGGGCTTTTCTGTGCTCGCCGGGTCGGATGGTTCGATCATAGAGGTGCGACACAGCCCGTTGGTGGATGGCGGCGGCGTTTGGCTGTTCTCTGATGCGACGGAGCGCAAACGGGTCGAGGAACGGCTCACGCAAATTCGCCATATCGAAGGTCTTGGCAAGGTCAGCGGTGAAGTGGCCCATGATTTCGGCAATGTGCTATCCAGCATTACAGCCAACATCCATTTGTTCGAACGGCATCCGGACCGCGACAAGGCACAGGACTTCATTGATCGGATCAAGAATGCAACGGAAATTGGCACATCGCTGGTTCAACGGCTGCTGGCCTTTGCCCGCAAGCAGGCTTTGGCACCGGAATTGCTGGATTTGACGGAGTTGATTGAGGGTCTGTCGGACTTGATCAGCGTCGGGTTGAAAGAAGACGTGTGTTTTGAAACGCGGATTGCCCCTTCCCCCCTGATGGTCAAGGTGGATCCCGGGCAGCTTGAGAATGCCGTGCTGAACTTGTGCATCAACAGCAATCAGGCAATCGATCAATCGGGCAAAATCGTACTGGAAGTCGGGCAGGACGACAATGGCAACGCCTATATCGAGGTCAGTGACAATGGTGTCGGTATGTCGAACAACACCAAGGAGCGGGCTTTTGAACCCTTTTATTCCGAACGGTCAGATGGTTCATCGGGCACCGGTCTTGGTCTTGCTATGGTATATGGCTTCATAAAGCAAAGTGGTGGGGACATCGAGATTGACAGCGCTCCTGAGAAAGGCACGAAGATCCGGCTTATCCTTCCGCTCGCATGCCCTGAGACGGTCGTACCCGATTTTTCCGCACAAGAATTGCGGGCTCTGGTCATTGAAGATAATCCGTCGGACCGTCACTTGGCCGAGCGTCTGTTGTCTTCACTGGGTGCCTCGGCGCAGAGTGCCCCGACCTATTCTGACGCCGAAGCAGTCATTGTCTCGCAAGAGGGGTTTGATCTGCTGATCAGCGATTTGCATTTGAACGATGACAGACTGGCGTGGCCGTTGATTGAGCAGGCATTGCAAACACGGCCCGGTCTATCTGTGCTCCTCATTTCTGGCCATTTGCCCGCTCACCATCCGTTTCAGGATGCCAACAAATTCCCCACCGTGCATTGCTTTGCCAAGCCTTTGAATAGTGAGATATTGATAGACATTCTGTCATCTCTCACATCAGGCACAGATTAAATTTTAGCGCATATTTTCAAACATTTAAGCTCTGACACTAACGGCATGTCTGCCCTCGGAGCCTGTTCTCTCATGCCCCATATTCAACATCTGTCGTCCAGATTCTGGGAACCAATTTGGTTTCTATCGCGTTGACGACACGAACAGGACGACGAACCGCTTAATCGCAGGTTAGTGATCCAAACACGAATTTGTTGACCAATGATCTGGAGTTTCGAACCATGAATCGCATGCTAAAAAGTCTTCTTCTCGCCGCCCTGCCCGTTTTTGCTCTTGCGACTTCCAGCGCGGCAAAACCGATTGATCGTGTTGAGATTGGCAAGCTTGATTGCGTTGTGAAGGGTGGCAAGGGCTTTATCATTCAATCAACCAAGGATCTGTCCTGCACCTTCAAATCGGCCAAAAGCGGTGTGCCGGACGAAGCCTATTTCGGCGTCATCAACAAATTCGGCATTGATATTGGCTCGACCGATCACGGCGTGATCTCGTGGCTGGTTCTGGCCCCAACCACCGACCGCTATCGCCCCGGCGCTTTGGCAGGTGACTATCGCGGCATCAGTGCGCAGGCCACGGTTGGCGTGGGGGCTGGTGGCAACCTGCTGATTGGCGGCTCTCGCGAAACCATTGCCCTGCAACCGTTGAGTGTTTCGGTGCAGACCGGGCTCAACTTCGCGCTGGCAATCAGTGAGATTGAACTGCGCACCCTCGCTGACTGACCGCCCATTTTTGGTGATAACGACGAGGTCGTATCAGACTGAGTGTTGAATGCGGTCTCGACAACCCAAACTGATTATCCATTTTGACACGCGACAGGAGTGTGTAATGTTTTCCGGCTATGGCCTTGCGGGCCTTCTCATCCTCTTTCTCGACATCTATGCCATCATCAAGGTGATTGGCAGCTATGAAAGCACGGGTGTCAAACTGCTTTGGATTCTGGGTATTCTGCTCTTCCCGCTCCTCGGACTCATTGTGTGGTTTTTTGCGGGACCAGGCGGCCGCCGTCCAGCCCGTCTCTAACGGGCTGATTTTTTCTCCCTCGGCGCCGTGATCGGCACTGTGATCAGAACCAACAACCCATTTGCCTCATAACGCCGCTCAATCGCGCCGCGCAACTCACCCCGGATATTGGCATCAATCAGCTTGGTGCCAAATCCTTTGTGACTTGGCGCTTCAACCGGTGTCTCGCTTCTTTCCTGCCAGACCAAAGACAAAATCTGTTCCTTGCCTTTGGGCTCCAACGACCAACTGACCCGCAATGCGGTGTTGTCTTGCGCTACATCACTATATTTCAACGCGTTGGTGGCAAGCTCATGAAAGGTCAGCGCGAAGGCCTGTACCATGCTTTCATCAAGCTCGATTGTCGGCCCGGAAATCATACCCTCATACTGGCTGTCCCCCAGTACCTGTCCCAATTCCCGCGTTAGCAACTCCGCCAGATCCGCCCGCTGCCAGTGAGAGCGTGTCAGGGCATCCTGCGCATTGGCCATTGCTTGCAGGCGCGCGGTGAAACTCTCGGAAAAATCATCCAGATCATCGGAATGATGCGCTGTTTGCCGCGCCATTGCCAGAATGCGGGCAATGGAGTTTTTGATCCGATGCTTCATTTCTTGCAGCAACAGATCTTTTTCCGACAGGTTCTTCTGGGTCAGGCGCTGCATGGTGTGGGCGGTTTGCACCGCTCTCAATTGCGAATGCGTAATCCAGGCCAACATTGAGGCCATCAGGAAAAAGAGCCCGATCGCCGTATAAGGTGCGATATCCTGAATGTTAAGCGCAGTCTTTGGTTCCACCCGAATATCCAGCACCCACTTTCTGCCCGCCACATCGATCACCCGCGTGACCTGGGATGCAAATCGTTCCTTGTCATCGTAAAAGGCAGACTCGAACAGAATCCGGGATTTGTCATCCAGATCCTGCGCTTTTACGGCAATCGGCAGACGGGGGCGATCACCAAGAGCCGTTAGAAACAGATCCCCAGCCCTCAAGGGCGCATAGATCACACCGCGCAACGGTTTCTGCGCGATCAAGAGCGGTTGATCGTCGGGGGATTTGCTCCGCTCGGTCTGCTTTGACTGATCGCTGAGATAACGGCTATAGACCAAAAAGCCGGACTGCTTGATCGACGTGATTTCCTGCACCAGCTCGACGGGACCAGATGCGACCAACTCTCCGGTTTCATATGCTTTCTGAATTGCTTCCCGGCGCACGGCTTCGGAAAACATGTCGTAGCCGATGGCAGCATGGTTGCGGGCATCAAGGGGTTCAAGCAGGGTAATGGTTGCGCGCTCGGACTGATCCGTCTCCGGCCAAACCTTGACGTCATAGTCATAGTCGCGCTGCAAGAGCGCATTCATGCTGGCATCTTGATCGACAGATATAGCTTCGGCAAAGCCGATCCCCTGCAGGCCGGGATAGTTTTCTTGCAGCCCCACACCGTCAATCATCCGGGCGAACCGCTCATGCTTGATGCGTGAAGGTGATGCGGAGAAAAATGCGTTGGTTGCACGCAACAGGGCAAAATGCTGCGACAAACGCAATGAAACCCGGTCAACCAACTGGCCGGCGAGATCTTCGGCCCGCATTTCCCGTGCCTGCTCAGCGCCATCATACAGCGTGAGCGAAATGCCGGTTCCGATTATCATGACCGTCGAGAAGACAATTGGGGCTATCAGTCTGTGCATGCAGTGTCCATTTCCGGGGCAGTCCTACCCGGGCATGAAGTTTCCCGACTGTCCCTAGCAACTGGTCGATTATAGTAACTACGCAACCAAATTGGCATTTAAAATTGCCTCAATCCCCGGCAAGTCGCGTTTTGTTGCCAAGGCTACAAATTCCAGAAATTTAACTTGAATTCAGGAACTTTGCTCCTTCTCACACGTTGATTGAATGAGGGTCACGCAGTGGTCCGTATCACCAACTAAGAATGGAGATCTGCTATGAACTGGAATCAGATTGAAGGCAATTGGGAACAATTCAAAGGCAAGGTGCAAGCTGAATGGGGTCGCCTGACTGACGACGAACTGGATGTGATCGATGGCAACCGCAAGCAGCTTGCCGGTAAGTTGCAGGAACGCTATGGCAAGCGTGAGGAAGAAATCGAACGCGATATCGAGCACTGGATTTCGCGGCAATAGACACTTTCTCACACTGTGACAGACCGAGTGTCTGAGAAGAAACGGAGCCATTTTGGGCTCCGTTTTCTTTTGTCTTTCTTCGTTTTTGTCCCAGCGTTAGGTCAAAACTATTTCATTTCCAAAGATTGGATATGCCGATCAGATACGAAAAAAGCGTTTGTGATCTTTGTCACAAACGCTTTTTGAGGTCTCTTATGTGGGATCAAGGCCTAACGCCCGCGCACCAGATGCATTATCACGGACACGGCAAGGAAGGCAAGAAACAGGAAGAACAGGATTTGAGCAATACCGGCGGATGCACCTGCAATACCACCAAACCCAAGCACGCCTGCGATGATCGCCACGACGAAAAACACCAAAGCATAATAAAGCATGTCATTTCTCCTTTGTGATACATATATGTAACGTTCAGACCGGAGAAATTGTTCCCTATTCCTTGGTATTTTTACTATACCCTTCCCTCAAAAAACAGTGCCTGACTAATCAGTGCCTTCACCATGTCTTCGTTGAAGGGCTTGGTGACCAGGAAGGTTGGTTCAGGGCGCTCACCGGTGAGGAGTCGTTCCGGATATGCCGTGATGAATATCACCGGAATATCACTGTCGAGCAGAATATCATTGACGGCATCGATCCCTGACGACCCGTCGGCGAGCTGGATATCGGCGAGAACCATTTTGGGCTTGTCATTGCTGTAAAGCACCATCGCTTCGGCGTGGGTGCGTGCAATGCCGGTGACGCGATGGCCAAGGCTTTCGACCATATGCTCGATATCCATGGCGATGAGTGGTTCATCCTCGATGATCAAGATGTCGGTTGCAACCTGCTTGGAAATCAGCTCGGAGGCCTCGGCAAGGACACCGGAAACGGCCTCATTCTCAATCCCCAGGACCGTGGCGATTTCCTCTGGATTGAAGTCCTCGACCACAGACAAGAGGAAGGCCTGACGCGGCACGGGCGGGACATTCTGCAAATTGGCCTGTGCCCGGCTTTCCCAACCAAAGGGCGAGTTTGCTAGCGGTACCTCAACATTGGCGCTACGATACAGATCGGAAAACAGCTTGTAGAGAGAAACTCGATCATTGCCAGTGTCGGGAAAGAGTGTCACATCCGCGATCATGGCTTGCAGAGTTGCGGCCACGAAAGCATCTCCGGATGTTTGGGATCCCGTCACGGACCTTGCGTAGCGACGAAGAAGGGGAAGATGCGCGGCAACACGGCTAGAAAGCGTCATCTGGAACAGTCTCCTTGATGCAATCGATCAGAAAATCGAAATTGGATTATAATGTCTCAATTCGCCAGCCGAAAAAAAGTTCCACGCCTAAGGGAACTTTTTTGCAAATGGGGCGTTTTTCAAGCAAGACCAAGCCAATTTTGTGGCCGGAGAAGGTGTTGTAAATGACAGACGGAAACAAAAATCCAGGCATCTTGACTGCTTCCGACATGCTGGGACGGACGGGACCGGGCAGAGATGCTCTGGATCCCAACAGTGCCATCGCTCAGAAGCTCAAGGCGCTCTATACACAAACTGAACAGGAAGCCATTCCGGATCGCTTCCTCGACTTGCTCGAGCAACTGGACGAAGCAGAACGTGCTGCCAATGCAAGTGGTAAGGGGTAAAAGATCCAATGGAAAAGACGGATATGAGCTTCAAACGGGAGATGCTTTCCGTACTCCCCAGCCTGCGGGCTTTTGCCATGTCGCTGTGCGGCAAGCATGATCGGGCCGATGATCTGGTTCAGGATACGGTGATGAAAGCGTGGTCGAAGCAGTCCAGCTTTGAACCCGGCACCAATATGCGGGCCTGGTTATTCACCATCCTGCGCAACGAATATTACAGCCAGATGCGCAAGGCCGGGCGAGAGATACAGGATAGTGAAGGCACCTTCACCAACAATCTTTCCATTCAGCCCGCCCAGCATGGCCAAATGGATCTGAAAGACTTCCAGCAGGCACTGGCCCAGTTGCCGGACAATCAACGCGAGGCGATCATTCTGGTGGGAGCTTCGGGCATGTCCTATGAAGAGGCCGCAGCCATTTGCGACTGCAAGGTGGGAACAATCAAAAGCCGGGTCAATCGGGCCCGTACCCATTTGCAGGAATTGCTCTCGCTGGATGAAGACGGAACCTACCAACCTGACAATTCATCTGCCTCGGTGGTATCGCAGCCCTTTGCCAGTTAGTGACTGATATTCCCAATCCTCCCTTTGATGACAGATCAACCCGATGGCCGTTTCTGGCCATCGGGTTATTTTTGTACCCAAACATGATGCGGCTGTTACCGACAGGCAAAAAGAAGCCTTCCATGCTGCACGCAACAGGAAGGCTCAAAGGAACAGACTGCCGTTGTTATGTCGTTGGTCGATGGCTGGAATGGCTATTCGCTATCGATGGCGCGTAACATCCAGAGGGCTTTTTCATGGAAGGAGAGCCGCGCAGTGAGCATGTCCTCCGTTACCAAATCATCGTTGACGCCGGCAAGTTTTCCTGCCCGGCGCATTGTACGGACCAGATCCTCATGCATGGCGATGAGGTCTTCCACCATATCCTGCGCCTTGAGATCGCTGATATCGTCTCGATCCGGGGTGAAACTGTCAAAGCTCACGCCCTTCACCGGAGCAACCGCATCCAAGGCACGAATGCGCTCGGCAATCTCGTCTGTTGCGGCAAACAGGTCGGTGTAATGATCCTCCGTCAGTTCGTGGAGGGATTTGAAAAGCGGACCGACAACATTCCAGTGATAGATGTGGCTGACCACGGTCAGCTTGTAGGTCGAGCCAAGAATGTCGGACAAGGCTTCGGCCATGTCTTTGCGATAGGTGTCATCAAGGCCGTTATTGATGGGGGACGCCGAGGGGGACACTTGCAATACAGCTTGTACTGTCATGATCTTCCGTCCTTTCTAAGTATGCATTCCACGCTGGATCTGCGGGCGATGAACGCCGCAACCGATGGAATGCCGAATAAAAATTCGGGTTACTGAACCGGTGCGTGACTGGTTCATTTGGGGTCCGGGCGCTTCCGGCTGACATAACCGGCGGCAGCTATGCCGCTTCCCAGCGCCATCATCAGCAAGGGGGATGAACGAACCACCCGCAGAAGGATCTGCAGGGTTGCGATATCGCTGCTGGTAGCGGAACGCGCTGCGGCACGGATGCGCGCCCGTCGTTTGCGCCTTTTCGCAAGGGCATAAAGGACCAACGCGCAGGCAAGAAATGCGATTGCCGCCATGATCAGCAGTGCTTGCATCAGGCCAAGAGCCTGTTCCAGCCAAATGAACAATGCGAGCATCGCGAAGGCCAGTCCCAAGAGGCCGGCGAGGATGGCTGCCATCATCAGCAGCCCGTCCTCGACACCGCCCTTGAGCTCTCGCCTCATGCCAGGGCCGAGCATTTCGCCCAATATGGAGACAAAAGCCTGCATGATTTACTTACGCACCAAGAGGGCTGCCAGAAAACCGACACCTGCGGCCACCCCGACGGCGGCGAGCGGTTTCTTGCGGATTTCAAGCATCATACGGGCTTCGGCACGACCGACATCTTCATTGAGGTCCGTCAGTTTATCCTGAGCCTTCTCAACGGCGACCTTGGCGGCACCACGCGCTCGATCCTGAAGATTGATTACATCCTCGGTTCCGTGCTTTGCAAGCAGATCAGTGATCCCTTCGATATCACTGCGAAGCTGTTCGATCTCTTTGCTCAGATCAACTTCTTTGGCAGAATTGGTTTTGTTGGCAGCAGTAGCCATAACACACTCTCCTTTTTCGATATCAAGTTTTCACATCTGTCGTCTTCGTTGTTCGTCAGACACCCAATCAATGCGGAAGTGCTGCCCATAGTTCCGAGAAATGCGCCGAAAATATTTTTGATTTTGTTTGGAACCTTCGGCCTTTTGGCGCGTTAAAAACAGGACTCACGCGCGCACGCTCATCCATGATGGACCTCGGCAGACAGGCATTGTGTTTGTTGCGAGTGGGACCGAAGCACTCCGAACGCTGATCATTTTCCGACTTGAGGCCACCCAAAGGATGATCCATTTTTCAGACCTGACAGAAGACCAGCGCGCCTTGGTGCAAGATCCAGCCCGTTTGAGCATTGCGCATCAGATCACTGGATCCGGCATCATTCCAGACACCGACTTTGACACGTTGATCGAGTTGATCCGCGTACAGAATGGGGCTGACAAGGCGTTCATTGCGCTGGTCGGGGCGACAACCGTTTCCTATCAGGCCTTCGCCAAAACGAAGGATTGCGAGATTAATCTGGCGGACGGCAGAGACATGATTGCCGTTGCCTGCCTGAAGAAGCAAGCGGGTTGGCAGCCGCCCTTTTTGGTGTCTGAAACGCAGCCATTTCAGGTCTGGGGTGAGCCAATCACGGTCGCGGCTCATGCCATTGGCTGTCTTTGTCTCGTATTTCCGGTCGACGCCTCTGGCCCTGATGACGAGCAGTTGATGCGCTCCACCCTGCTTGTTGCGTCGCTATATGAGATGAAAAAGTCGGCCCGTACTCGCGTGATGGAAAAATTCGACCTTTCCAGATCCAATATACGCTATGCGTTGGCGCTCAAGGCAGGCCAAGTGGCAACCTGGAGCTGGGACAAGGGCGAACAGGTCGTCGAATGCGATGCGAGTATGCGAGAGCTGATGGGCATCAAGGATGTCGGCACCATCACGACCCGGTCTTTTCTCCAACATATAGACCGGAATGATCTGGCTCGCCTGAAGGAAGAAGCGAGTAAAATTGATGCCACGAAAGAAGACCTGATCTTCGAGTTTCGAGCAAGATACACCAACAACTACATTATGGTGATGGGGCATTTGTTCGAACGGGACGAAGATGGCCTGCCAAAGAAAGTCTTGGGTGTGGCCATTGACCTTACAGAGAGCAAGCGCAATGAGGCAAAGACACGCCTGTTGCTTCGGGAAGTCAACCACCGGGTGAAGAATATGCTGGCCATCCTTCAGTCTCTGGCCAGCCAGTCGTTGCGCAACACCCAGTCTCCGGAGCATTTCACACGTGCCTTTTCAGGCCGTCTTGCGGCGCTGGCAACATCCCACAGTCTGTTGTCTGATCAGGAATGGGACGATATCGATCTCGTCAGTCTGATCAAGACGCAGGTCAAACCCTATGCCAGCCATTATGCCGAACAGGTGTCCATTGAAGGGCAGCCAATCGCCATCAATGCCGATGCGGCCATTGCGCTCGGGCTTGTCATGCATGAACTGGCGACCAATGCCATGCAATTTGGCGCCCTCTCCTTGAGAGATGGAAGGCTTGAGATCTGTTTGAGCGCCCAATGTCTGCCATCAGGCGAACAGGCGGCCACCATCCTCTGGAAGGAAAGTGGTGGTCCAGTGGTGAGAGAAGACAGGCGCAATGGGTTTGGGTCTGTGCTGATCGAACACAGCCTCAACAAAGTGGTTGGTAGCCATGTTGACATCGCCTATCCCTCAAGCGGATTTGAAGCAAAAATCACACTTCCCATATAATTTCCCGCTCATTTAAAAATAAAAAATTTCAGAAATTCGGAACCATCTCCAATCCAGTTCGTTTTACTCCTGCAAGTCGAGAGGACATGACGTTTACTTTTGAAAATAAACGTTTCGTTTTCTTGATATTCGCAAATAAATACAAGGAGAGAGATGATGAAGAATATTCTTGTTGCTACGACTGCTTTGGCCTCTGTGCTGGCGACCAACGTGTATGCGATGGACAACACGGCAAAAACCAAAGAAATGGACAAGGGTACCAAGATGGAAATGTCCGAGCCCATGGCTGGTACGGCCATGCAGTTCAGCATCTTTTCCAAAGACGTATCCAAGGATGCAACCAAAAGCCAGAACGGCTATCTGGCTGCCACGCCGGGCCAGATTCTGGCTAGTGGCCTGATGGGCAAGACCGTGTATTCAACGATGAAGAACGAGTCTGGCGAACATCTGGTCATCGGTGATGTGAACGACATCGTTCTGGATGGTGACGGCACCGTGGATGCCGCAGTTGTCGGCGTCGGTGGGTTCATTGGTCTGGGCGAAAAAGACGTCGCGGTGAATTTCGACCGCCTGCAATGGATGAGTTGGGATGGCGAGCGTCGTCTGGTGATGGCATCCACCAAGGAAGAGCTTGAATCCGCACCTGAATTCAACCGTGACGGTGTGGAGAAAATGACCAATGCGAACTTGTTGGTGATCGACCAGAACAAATTGAGTGCCGAACAGCTGATCGGGACTGCCGTGTATGGTGAGAAACTGAATGAAATCGGTGAAGTCGGCGATGTCATTTTGGATTCCGACGAACAGGTAGACGCTTACATCGTTGACGTTGGCGGTTTCCTTGGCATCAACACCAAGCCGATTGAACTGGAAGCGGACAAGCTGAATGTCTATGCCGACGCCAAAGGTATTCTGCATGTCTATACCCCGTTCACTCAGGAGCAGCTGGAAAACATGCCTTCTTATGAGGAGACAGACCAGATTAGCCTCCTGAAATAACATCACCGGGCCATGTGCCCGTCGATGAAATGCTCTAAAGCATGAGAAAGAAGGCGCGGTCCGCGAAATGGTGGACGGCGCCTTCTTCTTGTTTGAGGCAAGCGGAATCAGACCGTAACTTTGGCCGCGTCGATAATCCTGAGTTGCACCGAGGGACGCCCCTGCCAATAGTCAAGGGACAGGTTACCAGCGATATGAAGGGTCTGACCTCGATTGTCTAGCAACATCGCACCGATCGGCTCGTCGGCGGCGCGGAAGCAGATGGCTTTCAGTTTGCCGCCCGATTGATTGGCAATGGTACAACGCACATGCCCGCCCTGCCCGACCACATCGGCAAAAGCGATCTTGTGGGACGGAAAGACAAAAACCGGTTCAGGATTGCCTGCTCCAAAGGGGCCTGCCTTTTCCAGCAGATGGATCAGATCTTCTGTTGCACCGCTTGCGGTTAGCGCCCCGTCGATCTTCAGGTCATCGAGCGCTCGGGCTTCTTTGACCTGCGTGCGGAGCTTTTGATCGAGATAACTCTTGAAGGGATCAATATCGTCCTTTTGAATGGTGAGACCGGCCGCCATGGCATGGCCGCCCCCCTTGACCAACAATCCATCTTCCATAGCCGAGCGGACTGCGGCCCCCAGATCCGTACCAAGGATCGAGCGTCCGGAGCCGGTTGCCGTTCCATCCGGGTTGATGGCAATGGCAAAGGCGGGACGACGGAACCTTTCCTTGAGACGGGATGCCAACAGACCGACAATGCCCGCATGCCAATCGGGACTTGACGTTACAAGCCCAGCTGCATCCGGGTCGGACATCAAGATGTGGTCGGCCTGTGCGATGGCTTCCTCGAGCATGATCTGTTCCAGGGCCTGCCGCTCCTTGTTGAGACGCTCAAGCTCGGCCGCCAGATGTTCAGCCCGCTCCGCGTCATCACAGGTCAACAAAGTGGCACCAAGGGCCGCGTCGCCAATCCGGCCTCCGGCATTGATCCGCGGTCCCAGCAGAAAGCCCAGATGATAGGGCGTCACGGGTCCGGAAATGCGCGAGACAGCCTGCAAAGCTGACAGGCCGCGATTTTTGTTGGCCCGGATCACCATCAGACCCTTGACGACAAACGCCCGATTGAGACCTTGCAACGGTACGACATCGCAAACCGTGCCAAGCGCTACCAGATCGAGCCAGCTCAAAAGGTCTGGCGGGGCACAACGGGATTGGTAAAACCCGCTTTGGCGCAAGGTGCGATTGATGGCCACAAGGGTCATGAAGGTGACGCCAACCGCAGCAAGATGCCCAAGGCCACTGACATCGTCATGCCGGTTCGGATTGACCAGCGCTGTGCATGGGGGCAGGCTTTCCCCAACCTGATGGTGATCCAGCACCACCAGATCCGTGCCGCGCTCCTTGGCCCGCTCAAGAGCGGCAAAGGAGGTGGCGCCACAATCAACCGTGATGATCAACTTGTGCCCCTCATCAATCAGGTGATCAATGGCGTCGGGATTGGGGCCATAGCCTTCAAAGATCCGGTCCGGGATATAGATATTGGCCTCGCAACCACAATGCCGCAGGAACTTTGCCATCAAAGCACTGGATGTGGCCCCATCAACATCATAGTCGCCGAATATCGCAATCTTGTCTCCTGCCTCTATCGAGCGGGCAATCCGGGCGCTGGCCGCATCCATGTCGGTCATGACCGAAGGGTCCGGCATCAGGCTCTTGAGGCTGGGGTCAAGGAAGTCCTTTGCGCTTTCCATCGTCTGGTCGCGCCCGACCAGCACGCGCGCGACAATTTCGGGAATGTCGCAGCTTTGAGCGATGGCGCTGGCCAACTCCATTTGTCGCACATCCAATTGCTCTACCCAGCGGCGTTCCTTGGCGGAGCAGGACACATTGAGATAGGCTTTGGCGTTGCAGGCAGAAGGAAGCATGGTGGCCGCGTTTCTAAAGAGGAATCGGTTGGGTTGGCGGAAATCTAGCATTCCACATCGCAACAAACAGCAAAAAGGCGGGCACAAGGCCCGCCTTTTTTCAAATCGGTCACAGCCACAAGCGGGCTGTTGATCAATCGAGATGGAATTTCTCGAACTGGCGATGCTCACCCTTGATGTAGCGCACGGTGCCGGTGGTGGAGCGCATGACGACCGTGTCGGTCTTAATAACGCCGCGGCCAATTTTCACGCCATCGAGCATGTTGCCATCGGTCACACCGGTTGCTGCGAAGGTCACGTCACCACCAGCCAGTTCGATCATTTCGAACTTTTTGGAAGGATCAGCGATGCCCATGCGAATGGTCCGTTCGCGCTGTTCTTCACTGTTGATCACCAGACGGCCCTGCATCTGGCCGCCGATGCAGCGCAGGGCAGAGGCAGCCAGCACACCTTCAGGCGCGCCACCAATGCCCATATAGATATCGATGCCGGTTTCGTCGGGATCGGTGGTATGAATGACGCCCTGCACGTCACCATCGCCAATCAGGCGAATGGCGGCACCGGTCAGGCGAACTTCCTCGATCAGCTTGGCATGACGGGGACGATCGAGAATGCAGACATTCAGTTCACTGATCGGCACGCCCTTGGCATTGGCCAGTGCGGTCAGATTTTCAATGGGTGTGCGATCGAGATCTACGAGCCCTTCGGGGTAGCCCGGACCGATGGCGATCTTGTCCATGTAAACGTCTGGTGCATTGAGCAGGCTGCCTTCATCGGCAATGGCGATAACGGCAAGTGAGTTCGGCTGGTTCTTGGCGCAAAGGGTGGTGCCTTCGAGCGGATCAAGCGCGATATCGACCTTCGGGCCGAGCTTGTTGCCGACCTTCTCGCCGATATAGAGCATTGGAGCTTCATCGCGCTCGCCCTCGCCGATCACGACCGTACCGTCGATCGGCAGCTGGTTGAGTTCGCGGCGCATAGCGTCAACAGCGGCCTGATCGGCCTCTTTTTCGTTGCCCTGACCTCTAAGGCGGGCAGCGGACACAGCGGCGCGTTCAACAACACGAACGATCTCAAGGGTCAGAATCCTGTCGAGAACTGCGGCTTCTCTAATCTCACTCATTGTGTTTCCCCGTGAACCAATGCTCTGGATGCGGATGCATCCAATAAAAAAATAAGTCCTTATAGTCTTTCTATTCTAATCATTTGCGGCGACGCCAGAATATGACCGTCTTTTTCTATCGCGTCGAGGGCTTTACGCACAGCTTCCTCAGTCGTCTCATACGTTAGGAGTATGACATCTTTGGGCTTTTCCTGCGACAAACTGTTCACATCGGTTTCCACGATCCTGGAACGGCCACGACGCTGAACGATGCTTTCGAGGGAAATCTCGCACTCTGCCATGCGGCTGGCAATGGAAGCAAAGGCGCCAGGGCGATTCTTGACCGTCAGACGAATGTAATAGCCGCCTTCATGGGTACCCAGACTGGATGAGCTGTAAGGCTTCAACGCGCTGACAGGGCGGCCGAGTGGTGCAACCTTCAAACCGCGGGCGATGTCGATGATGTCAGCAACCACGGCAGAAGCGGTTGCGTCGCCCCCTGCTCCCGGACCGGCCAGAGTAATCGACCCGACGGCATCGCCATCAATGGCGACTCCGTTGGTGACACCGGAGACCTGCGCAATTTCGGATTCCTTTGGCACCATGGTTGGGTGCACGCGCTGTTCGATGCCCGAGTTGGTTTTCTGGGCAACCCCCAGCAACTTGATCCGGAAGCCTAGATCATCAGCCGCCATGATGTCGGCAATGCTGATCGAGGTGATGCCTTCAAGGAAAATGGACTCCGCATCAATCTCGGTGCCGAAGGCCAGACTGGTCAAGATGGCCAGTTTATGGGCGGTGTCGTTGCCTTCAATATCAAAGGTCGGATCCGCTTCCGCATAGCCGAGGCGCTGGGCATCGGCCAGACAGTCCTCAAAGCTGATCCCGTCCTCTTCCATCCGGGTCAGGATGTAGTTGCAGGTGCCGTTCATGATGCCATAAACGCGCGAAATATTGTTTGAGGTGAGCCCTTCACGCAGCGCCTTGATGACGGGGATCCCCCCGGCAACGGCGGCTTCGAAGTTGAGCGAAACCCCATTTTCTTCGGCCAGACGGGCGAGCGCGTTGCCATGCTTGGCCAGCAGCGCCTTGTTGGCGGTGACCACATGCTTGCCGCTTTCCAGCGCGGCGCGAACGGACGCCTCGGCGGGGCCATTGTCGCCGCCGATCAGCTCGACGAACACATCGATGCTATCGCTCTTGGCCAAGGCCACCGGATCATCAAACCATTCGAAGGCCGACAGCTCCACGCCGCGATCCTTGTTGCGGCTGCGGGCTGTAATGGCGGTAATCTGCATGGTGCGTCCGGCTTTTTGGGCCAGTTCGTGATCCAGAGCTTCAAGGCGTTTGATAACAGAAACGCCGACCGTTCCAAGGCCTGCGAGGCCTAGCTTCAGGGGTTCGCACATTTGCAGATCTTCCAGTCTCTTCTTCATTATCTTGGCGGTATCGGGTCGGTAGATGGCTATTCGCACGGCAAAAAGGACCGTACTGAAGCCATAACCCGCTTGCGCAGGGCGCCTTGATGCTATCCGGCAGACCGGTCCAGCGTCAATTCACTCTGGGGCAGATCAAAGCTGCATGCATAACAAATCGGCAAAACGCCGCAATTTTGCATGTCTTCAGCATTTGATACATACGCAAGGCGAAACGGGTCCGCAAGGTCAATCTGACGGCGATGGCGTCATTTGACCTTACGGATACCCGCTGCATGTCTTATTGTGTATCAATCACTCGGAATTGGACAGAAAACGACGGATATTGCGCGCCGCCTGACGAATGCGCTGTTCGTTCTCAACGAAGGCAAGGCGCACATACTCGTCACCATATTCCCCGAACCCAACGCCCGGCGCGACGGCCACATGGGCCTTTTCGACCAGCTGCTTGGCAAATTCGAGCGAGCCGATTTCGCGGAATTGTTCTGGCACAGGCACCCACGCAAACATGGTCGCATTGGGGCTGGGGATCGGCCAACCGGCACGAGTGAAGCTTTCCACCATCACGTCGCGACGGGCGCGATATATATCGCAGGCTTCCTGAATGCAATTGTCGGCACCATTCAAGGCCGACGCAGCGGCCACCTGAATGGGCGTGAAGGCACCATAATCGAGATAGGATTTCACACGGGTCAGTGCCGTGATCATCCGCTCATTGCCCACTGCAAAGCCCATGCGCCAACCCGGCATCGAGAAGGTCTTGGACAGGGATGTGAACTCGACCGCGATATCCTTGGCACCATCCACCTGCAGGATGGAGGGAGGTGGATTGTTGTCAAAATAGATCTCGGCATAGGCGAGATCACTCAGAACCATGATGTCATGTTCCTTGGCCATCCGGATCACTTCCTTGTAGAAGTGCAGATCGACCGTATAGGCGGTCGGGTTGGACGGGTAATTGACGATCAGAGCGATCGGTTTTGGAATCGAGTGGCGCACGGCGCGGTCGATTGCCCGGAAGAATTCTTCATTTGGCTCAGCCGGCATGGAGCGGACGACGCCGCCGGACATGATGAAACCAAATGAGTGAATCGGATAGGTCGGGTTTGGAACCAGAACCACATCGCCGGGGCTGGTGATGGCCTGTGCCATATTGGCAAAGCCCTCTTTCGAGCCGAGGGTCGCGACGATTTCCGTATCCGGGTTCAGCTTGACGCCAAAGCGACGCTGATAATAGGCAGCCTGTGCCTTGCGCAGCCCCGGAATGCCTTTCGAAGTCGAGTAACGATGAGTGCGCGGATCGAGCACGGTTTCCGTCAGTTTTTCGACAATATGCTTCGGGGTTGGCAGATCAGGATTGCCCATACCGAGATCGATGATGTCCGCGCCCGCCGCTCGCGCCTTCGCCTTAATCCGGTTCACCGGTTCAAAGACATAAGGAGGGAGGCGGCGAATCTTATGGAACTCATCCATTGCTAGGCTCCTGACAAAATTTGGAGAATTGGGTGGCCGAGGCCGTGAAAATGCTACCGAAAATGGCCAACTTCATGGCGCATTGTCACTTTAATTTTGTCTTTTTGCACATGCAATTTGCAATTGGTCGTGAAAATGCGCGCGCAAAGAGAACGGTGATCGGTGCAAACACCAAGCATTGAGATCAGCGATTGAGGGCTTCGAGCTCATTTTCGAGCTTGCGGCGCTCCTCTTCGGTGCGCAGATTGTCCTGACTAGTGGAAAGATCCTCGATGGTGGGATAAATTCCGTCGTCCGCGTCAGCCTGATTGAGCACCTGCAACGAATAGCGCAACTGGGATGGGGCCTGCTGGTTGACATATTTGTTGAGCCGGTTTTTCTCAACCAACAACTTTTCATCCTTGGCGACAGGTTTGGGCTCGATGACAGGCAGCGCCTTGGCTTCGACAGCAGGATCTGCCAGATCCGGGTTGGTTGCCAAACACCCAGACAGCAGCAGCAGGGCACAGCACGCGGCAATCATCTTGCCGGTGGAATGCGCATGCCGTGTCATCAGGTTGTTTGCTTTCATCAACATTATGGTCGCCTTGTCGGATCGCCTCTTGGCGTGCATGTGGGGTCTATGTTTTTCAAATCAATATGTCCAGACAAAGCCATAGAAGCCGAAAGGCACTTTTTATCACAAGAAGAGTGTCTAATATTCTGATGAAAGTTCGATTAATTTGAATTAGTCTAACTATCGAGGGTTTGCCTTGTTGTTGCCCCTTGTCACAATGGGGTGAAATGCGCCTATTATGACAATCGATCTTGGGTTGCACGGGAATGTCAGGCGGTTGTCTACATTGCCCTTCGCGCAATGCCATCACGCGCTTCTCGGTCGAGAGGCGTGGATTGCAGGGAAAGCAACAAGCGAGAAGCGGGGTTTATATGTCGGGTGAAGACAACAAAGACGGTGGGAAATCCACTGAAGGCCAGAACAAGGATGCGCCCGACGGGGACGACAACCAAATGCCGCAAGCCAGCCACTTCATGCAATATATGGTCCATGACCCCGAGAAATTCGCCACCAACTTCGCCCGGATCGTCGAGGAAGCAGGCAAAGCTGCCTCTGCTTATCTGAAACCGCGGGAAAATGGCAAAGATGACCATACGGTCGAAGCGGTCAATCAGATGGTGCGCACATTCGGCAAGGTTGGTGAATATTGGACCTCAGATCCGCAGCGCGCCATGGAAGCGCAGACGCGACTGTGGGGACGGTATATGGATTTGTGGGGCCAGTCGGTTCGCAAAATGATGGGAAGCGAAGAAGCCGACATCGAACCACCTGCCAAAGGCGATCGTCGGTTCAACGACCCTGAATGGGACCAGAACCAGTTTTTTGACTTCATCAAACAGCTTTATCTAATCACATCGCATTGGGCACAGGATATGGTCGAGGAAGCCGAGGATATTGACGCCCATACCAAGCACAAGGCGCACTTCTATCTCAGTCAGGTGGTCAATGCGCTGTCTCCTTCCAACTATGTCTTCACGAATCCCGAATTGCTGCGCGAAACCATGCAGAATGACGGTGAAAATCTGATCAAGGGCATGCAAATGCTGGCCGAAGACATCAAGGCTGGCGGTGGCGATCTGATCATTCGACAATCGGACAATTCGGTCTTCAAGCTGGGTGAGAATATCGCGGTGACCGAAGGCAAGGTGATTGCCCAGAGCGATGTTTGTCAGGTCATTCAATATGCCCCGATGACTAAGGAGGTGCTCAAAACCCCTCTCCTCATCGTGCCGCCCTGGATCAACAAATTCTACATTCTCGATCTCAACGAGAAAAAGAGCTTCATCAAGTGGTGCGTGGAACAAGGCCACACGGTTTTTGTCATTTCTTGGGTCAATCCCGATGAAACACTGAGGGAAAAGGATTTCCTTGCCTATATCGAGGAAGGCATCCTGTTTGCGATGGATGCGGTGCATAAGATCACTGGCGAGCGCAAGGTCAATGCGATTGGCTATTGCGTCGGCGGCACCCTGTTGGCCACCGGCATGGCCTATATGGCGGCCCGACGGATGGCGCGGCTCAACTCGACAACCTTTTTCACCACGCAGGTCGATTTCACTCATGCGGGCGACTTGAAAGTCTTTGTCGATGAGGAGCAGTTGGACGATCTCGAAGAGCAGATGAACAAAGCGGGATTTTTAGATGGCAAGTCGATGGCAAGCGCTTTCAACATGCTGCGCTCCAACGATCTGATCTGGCCCTATTTCATCAACAATTACATGCGCGGCAAGGAACCCTTCCCGTTTGACCTTCTTTATTGGAACGCCGATTCCACGCGCATGACGCCTGCCAATCACGCCTTTTACCTGCGCAAATGCTATCATGAGAATGCATTGGCAAATGGCCAGATGGAAATCGGAGGCAAGGAGCTGGATCTGTCCAAGATCAAGGTGCCAATCTATAATCTGGCTACCGCAGAAGACCATATTGCCCCGGCCAAGTCGGTCTTCAAGGGTAGCAAGCTGTTTGGTGGACCGGTTGATTTCGTCCTGTCGGGCTCCGGTCACATAGCCGGTGTGGTCAATCCACCAGACAAGCAGAAATATCAATTCTGGCGTGGCGGTCCCGTCGAAGGAACGCTTGAGGAATGGAAGGCAGCTGCAAAAGAAACGGCAGGATCGTGGTGGCCTGACTGGCATCAATGGGTTTTGCAGCATGGGGACAAGACCGTGCCTGCGCGTGCCATCGGTGGCGGCAAAGTGGAGCCGATTGAAGATGCTCCGGGCAGCTATGCGTCCAAACGCTATGGCTAGCAAAAGCACAAGACCATCCAGTCGCTTCTTGTTACACAGCGCAAACAACGAGCCCCCTTGTCTCTAGACACGGGGGTTTTCTTTTGCCGCCCTATACTTGTCTGGATTGCCTCATCCGACAGGTCTGTCATCAAACCGTTGCGCGTTTGTCAAAGGACTTTCACATCCGCGTCATGGCGGCTTCATCGTTCGGTCCTTAGATGCCGTCTTTATCGGCGCCCTGCGCTGCCCCCCGGATTCCATACTCGAGAGCAATCATATGCGGAAAATTGTTGTCACTTCTCTTCTCGCCGTCTGTCTGGCGACCCCAGCCCTGTCCGGCGACCTGGTTCTTTATACCAGTCAGCCAAATCAGGATGCCCAGCAGACCGTTGACGCCTTCATGGCCGCCAACCCTGATATCAAGGTCACCTGGGTGCGCGATGGCACCACCAAGGTCATGGCCAAATTGCAGGCCGAAATCGCGGCTGGCGATGTACGCCCGGACGTCTTGCTGATTGCCGACACGGTGACGTTGGAAAGCCTGAAGCAGGAAGGTCATCTGCAGGCCCACAAATCCGGCTTTGCCGCAGCCTATGATCCCGCGCTTTATGATGCGGAAGGCTTTTACTATTCAACCAAGCTGATCACCAGCGGTATCGTCTATAATACCGGTGTCAAGGGTCAGCCCCAAAGCTGGCAGGATCTGGCCAAAGGCGACATGAAAGGCATGATTGCCATGCCAAGCCCACTTTATTCGGGCGCGGCGCTGATCCATCTGGCAACCCTGACAGGCAATGACCAGTTGGGATGGGACTATTATGAAGCATTGGCAAAGAATGATGCACGTGCCAAGGGTGGCAATGGTGGCACATTCAAGGCCGTCGCGTCTGGCGAAAAGCCATATGGCGTGGTTGTCGATTTCCTCGCCATCCGCAATAAGGCCAAAGGCTCCCCGGTTGAGTTTGTTTTCCCAAAAGAAGGTGTTTCCTACGTCACGGAGCCGGTCGCCATTCTGAAAACCGCCAAGAATGTTGAAGCCGCGCAGAAGTTTGTCGACTTCCTGCTGTCTGATGCAGGCCAGCAGCTGGTTCTGGATCAGGGATATATTCCAGCCAAGTCTGACATGGCTGTGCCTGCCGGCTTCCCTGCTCGTGATCAGATCAAGCTGATGGCATTTGATCCTGCCGCTGCCCTGAAGAATGCCGATGACAACAAGAAACACTTTGCCGAGTTGTTCGGAGTGAAATAATGCCCCCACGCCCTATTGGGTATGGAGGTGTATTTCACACATTTACTGGCCGGTCTTCTGACCGGTCAGGCCTTTTTCTACCCATTCTTGCCCCGATCATCACCCTGTTATGTCTGGTTCCGATCCTGCGTCTGATGCTTGAAGGCGTCTTGATCGATGGTAGTTTTTCATCGGATCATTTGCTTACGGTCTTTCAGGCATCCCAGACCTGGTACGCGACGTGGCACTCGGTATCCATTTCGGCTCTGGGAACGCTGATCGCGCTGTTGCTTGGTGGGCTGTTTGCCTTTCTTGTGGCGTTGACCAACATCAGGGGCAAGACCGCTCTCGTCTTTTGCTTCATGTTGCCGATGATGATCCCGCCGCAGATCACCGCCCTGTCATGGCTGCAATTGTTTGGCCCAACGAGTGCTCTTCTAAAGATGCTGAACCTTGCCCCACCGCTGGGCTCGCCTCAGCCGCTCTATTCCTTTCAGGGTATCGCGCTGTTGTTGGGCATCCAGCATGGGTCGATCATTTTCCTGATCTTGCGGGCGGCGCTCCGCCAACTGCCGCGTGAACAGGTCGAAGCAGCACGGCTGGCTGGCGCTTCGAGCTGGCAGGTCTGGCGCGATATTGTGCTGCCAATTACCAGCCCTGCGTTGATTGCCGGTATCGCCATGACCTTTGTCACCGCAATAGGCAATTTCGGCATTCCGGCGATGTTGGGCATTCCGGCCAATATCCAAATGTTGCCGACCCTGATTTACTCGAAACTATCCTCTTTTGGCCCGTCGATCCTGTCGGAAGTGGCCATATTGGCGATCCTGATCGGGCTGATTGCCACGATTGGCGTGATGCTGCATCACTGGCTGGTTCGGGGCAAATCCTTTCGGCTGCATGGGGTGGTAGGGCGGCCTTTGGCCTTATCGCTGGGGCGCTATCGTCTGGCGGTCGAGCTGGGACTTTGGGCTTTGCTCGGCATTATCTTTGTCATTCCGATGCTGGCGTTGATTTCGGCCTCTCTGGTGCCTGCTTTTGGCCTGACGCTATCAGCAGAAACGGCCAGCCTTGAAGCCTATCGCGAAGTGCTGTTCCGCCAAGGGGCAACGATTCGGGCCTTTGGCAACAGCTTTGCCCTTTCGCTTGGCGCGGCCCTGATGCTGTTTGCTCTCACCGTGCCGCTTGCCTATGGCATGAACCGGGAGAAGAACCGGCTGGCCTATCTGCTGAATATTTTGGTCGAGGTGCCCTATGCCCTGCCGGGGATCGTGTTGGCCATTGCCTGCATCCTGACTTTCCAACGCATTCCGCTGATTGACGTTAGTCTCTATGGCACGCTGGCAATCATCTTTGTTGCCTATCTGGCGCGGTTCTTTGTCATATCACTGAGACCTGTCCTCAGCTCTTTCCAGCAGATGGACCCCAATCTGGAAGAAGCGGCACAGGCCTGTGGTGCTTCGCGTGGGCGACGGATCATCGACATCCTGCTGCCTGCAGTGGCTCCATCCGCCGCGGCGGGCGGTTTGCTGGTCTTTCTCACGGCCTTTAATGAGTTGACCGTGTCCGCCCTTTTGTGGTCCTCGGGCAACGAGACGCTTGGGGTGATCATTTTCAATCTGGATGACAGTGGCGACAGCGTGCTCGCCTCTGCTGTTGCCGTGCTGGTGGTCGCCGTCATTCTGGTGCTGATGGCGCTGGTCGAACTGCTCGGCAATCAATTGCCCAAAGGAGTGGTTCCATGGCGAAGCTGAGTTTTGATCGTGTCAGCAAACGCTTTGGCGATGTTGATGTCCTCAAAGCAGTGTCTCTCGACATCGAAGATGGGGAGTTGATAGCCCTGCTCGGCCCGTCCGGTTGCGGCAAGACCACCATGCTGCGGCTGGCGGCCGGATTTGAGCATCCCAATGCCGGAATCATAGCAAAGGACAATGCAATCCTTTCCAATGAAAGCATTCATCTGGCGCCCGAAGAGCGCAATATGGGCATTGTCTTTCAGTCTTATGCGCTCTGGCCCCATATGTCGGTGGCCGACAATATCGCCTACCCTTTGAAGATACGCCGGGTATCTCAGCGTGAGTTGGACGAGACCCTGTCGATGGCCTTGGATGTGGTGTCCCTGACTAACTTTGCGGACGCCTCACCCTCCACCCTGTCTGGCGGTCAACGCCAAAGGGTGGCGCTGGCCCGTTGTCTGGTGATGAATCCTGATGCGGTGCTGCTTGATGAACCTCTGGCCAATCTGGATGCCCATCTTCGCGAAGTGATGCAACAGACCTTCATGGACTTTCACGCCCGCACCCAAACCACAATGGTCTATGTCACCCATGATCAAGCAGAAGCGATGGCGATGGCGGACCGGATCGCCGTGATGTTTGATGGCGAAATAGCACAGGTGGCCAGACCACAGGATCTTTACCAGCAGCCAGCCAACGAACGGGTCGCCCGTTTCATCGGTCAAAGTGCCATCCTGACTGGTCATCTGGAGGGCTGCGGAGGTGGTGCCACACGAGACGTGGTGGTCAATGGACAGGTCTTCAAGGTGCGCCAAAGCGAAAGCGTGAATGGGCTCGCAGATGCCAGTGCTGTGCGTGTCTGCGTCAGACCCGAGCATGTACAGCTGCATCAGGAGTGCGGGTTGGCTGCGCGCGTGAGTGGTTGTTCCTATCTGGGCGAACGCTATCGCCTGCATTTGCAGATGCCGGACGAGACATCTGTCGCAGCCTATGCCAACCAACCGGCAAAAATTGGAGAAATGCTTCGCTTCACCTTCACCGATGGCTGGGCCTTTGGTCAGGCCGTGGCTTAGTTGCGCGTGCAAATCCTCTAACTCAGAATCGCATTTTGAGGAAAATATCATTTCTTCTGTTTTTGTTTGAACCGATCGTTGCCTCACGACGACCCATGAGTGACGCAGCTGTCAGAGTTCAACAATGGAGTATCCTCATGTCACGCTCAATGCTTACCTCTTCCACCTTTGCCGCAACCATTGCGCTTGTCGGAGGCTTGACGATCGGCACCAACGCCCAGGCGGCAAATGACTATGTGCTGATGTGCAATCCGGGCCAGCAGATGCAGGCTGTTGCCGGGCAACGCGTGTCAACGCAGGAAGCCTTTGCCACTCTCACCTTTCGTCCTGCCTCCACCGGGGCTGCGGCACGCGCACCACGCAGCGGCGAATGTGCCTGGTCTGATCGGGGTTTTCGACCCGGAGAGCCAAACAAACTGATGTTTCGGGACAATGGCAAATGGGTTCAGAGCCTGTGCTCCTCTCGGGGCTGCACATTCCGAACCAATAGCCGCGGCATTCAAACGATGATGAATGCGGTCAAGGGTGGGCGCCCATTCGTTGTGCGGGCTTATAATGACCGGCGAGGCAATATGGTCATCACACGCTTTGGCCCATAAAGGCCACGCATATTTCATAACCAGACTCTTTGCTCGGCAGCCCTCTTGCCGCCGCAGAAGATACTGAATACAATTGTTTCATAACCAAATGGGCTACAGTCTCTATGACTGTGGCCTTTTGACGCAGAAATTCCCACAAATCCGGGCCTTTTTGCAAGTTTTGGCAAACGGAACAATCGTATTTAATTCACGGCTTAAGAGAAACAATTGCGCATTTTGAGCCTTAAAACAGCCTTTTAGTGCAAAATGTCTTCGTTTTTTGCCCTTCGACGCTTGACGGTTCTTTGCTTAACATTTACGCACTTGGGCAGTTCTGAAATCTATTTTCTCGGCAACCTTTTTATTTACAATGGTTGTCCGGGATTTTTGCGCCCCGAACCGCTAGAGTTCGATACGGATGCCGCAAATGTGAGCAGATCGCCACAGATACTCTCACAAGGCACAGGGCGCGAGGCACCGGACCGGGTGCCGTTGGCGACAGAGCCGGCGACCAGACGATCGCCGTCACTAAGGGCATAGCTGCCCGGTTTCGAGAAAAGACAGCGGTCTGTCCCTCTCGGGTTCACAATTAGAGCCCGGAATGCGGATCGCAGACCTAAAAAGTGAGGACTTACGGTTTGGAACAGTCTCAGCATTCTTATGGCCTTTATGACCACAGCTTTGAAAAAAGCAGTTGCGGCGTCGGTTTCATGACCTACAAATCCGGGGTGCAGACCCATGATGTTCTGGTCAAGGGGCACGAAGCTCTTTGCACCATTCCCCATCGTGGCGGCATGAGCTCTGAAGGTGTAGGCGATGGTGCGGGGGTATGCGTCGACTTGTCCCTGTCCTTCTTCCGCAAGATCACAGGCATGAGCAAACTTGAGCTTGGTGAGTTCGGCGTTGGCAACTTCTTCCTGCCTGCGGACAAACGCTCTTGGGATGCAGCCGACAAGCTGATCAAGGAAAGCCTTCAGAAGCATGATCTGCGGATCATTCTCGTGCGTGACGCACCGGTCAACAATGCAGTCATTCGCCCTGCTGCCGTCAAATTTATGCTGACGGTGCATCAGGTCGTCTTTATCAAACCCAATGACATGGATGCCAAGACCTTTGATCGCCGCATTCACGATGCGCTGATGTCGATCGAAGAGGTGGCCTATCTCGAGCCGAGCCTCAAGGGCCTCTATCCCCTGTCGATGTCTGCCCATACGCAGGTTTACAAGGGCCGTCTCAATTCCAATGAGATCATTCCCTATTTCATCGATCTGATGGACGAAGACCACGAAATTCACTCGATGTTCTTCCATACCCGCTTCTCGACCAACACCGAGCCGCAGCCTTCCATGGCGCAGCCCTTCCGGTTGATGGCGCATAACGGCGAGTTGAACACCGACAAAAAGAACCGTCTGTCTGAAGCTGCAATCGCGCAGATGAAGAACCAGCAGATCTATTCCCCTCCGGGTCAGTCGGATTCTGCCCGTCTTGACCAGACGCTGGAACGGCGTCTGATAGAAGATGATCTGGATCTGATCACCGCCGTTGTGGCAATGATGCCTCCGGCATGGGAAAATGATCGTCGCTTCAGCGAAGATGTTCAGGTAATGCTCGAATATTTCTCTCTTTATGAAGAGAAGAATGACGGCCCTGCTGCGTTGATTTTCGGCAATGGTACCGTAATCGGTGCTCGGCTTGATCGCCTTGGGCTACGCCCGCTGCGCTCGGTTGAAACCGACGACTATCTGTGCGTGATGTCCGAAGCCGGTCAGATTGACTTCGAACCGGACAGCATTATCCGTCGTGGCCGGATCGAGGCTGGCGGCATGCTTTATTTCGACCACGAAACGAAGAAGTCCTACACCTCTGCCGACGCGCTGGAAATGCTTGCCAAGAAGCGTGATTATCGCGCCCTGCTCGAAAAGGCCCGCAACAATCTTGCCGATCTGCCGCAGAAGGAAGGCGAAACGGAAGTATCCGCCGACTTCAACGATGTTCAGCGTTCGGTTGCCTATGGTCTCAATCAGGAAAGCTATAAATTCCTGCTCGACCCGATGATGCAGGCAGGCTCGGAGAAAATTTCGGCCATGGGCTATGGCGTCGCCATCAACTCGCTGACCAATCAGGAAGGCGGCATGGCGAAGTATTTCTCGCAGCGTTTTGCGCAGGTGACCAACCCGCCGCTCGACAGCCTGCGGGAAGCCGATGGCATGACCCTGCGTGTGGCGCTGGGGCCAAAGCCCCACTTCAATCATGAAGAAACCAAGCAGTTGGTTGTTCAGAGCCCTGTTCTCTCGCCTGACGATCTGGCCACCATTCGTGCCCAGAGCGATGTGAAGGTCACCGAAATCGAGATGGTATTCGAGATCGATCACAATGCGGGCAGCGCCAAGGCTCAGGATGACCTGATTGCTGCGGTTGATGGGGTTTGCGATCAGGTGGAGAAAGCGGCTCGTGAACGTGGCGGCATCATCATTCTGTCCGATGCAATGGTCGATCAAAAACTGGCTGCAATCCCGCTGCCGCTGATGATCTCGGCAGCCAACCAGCGACTGATCGAACAGGGTTTGCGCTTCCGGGTGTCCATCATCGCCGAAAGCGGCCAGATCGCCTCGGCCCACCAGGTTGCGACAACCCTTGGTTTCGGGGCCTCTGCGCTGATGCCGATTGTTGTTGAAGCCCGTGCCAAGTTGTTCGCCAAAGGCGATGCTGCCGAAATAAAAGCTGGCATAGCCCGCTATATCAAGGCGGCCAACAAGTCATTGATGAAAACCATGGGCAAGGTCGGTCTGTGCACCGCCGAAAGCTATATTGGCGGCGAGTTTTTCGAGCCGAACTTCCTTGATACCGACGAAGAAATCCTCAAGCGCTACTTCCCGAACATGCGCAACACGGTTGGCGGCGTGAATTTTGCCGCTATCGCGCAGAGCGTTGTCGACTGGCACAAACGCGCCTGTCAGGTAGAGAAGGAAGAAGACATTCCGCTGTTGGGCCTGTTCAAGGAACGCTCCGAAGGCGCTGGCCATACCTACGGCACTGCCGCCGTGCGTGGCTTCGTGGAGATGACCGAAGAGCCGATCCAGAGCAACAAGCCATCCGGGGATGCCGATGACATCGACACGACGGACCTGCGCTTGTTGCAAGTCGCGCGGTTGCAAGATGCCTATGGCAAGGGCTCGGAGGCCTACAAGAATACCAGCTTCAGCCGTCTGACGCCGGAAGAGATTGACGCCTTCCAGATCACCGAGAGCTATCGGAAATTCTCACTTGATTTGTTCAAGGAGCGCGAAAAACGTCCTGCAGCCCTGCGTGATGTGCTGGCTTTCCCTGCCGATATCAACTGGGCCATGTCGGCGGATGAGTTTGCGCAGTCTTTGTTCCAGCATGATCTGGTTGGCAACAACAACTTCGTTGTGCGCGGCATGACTGTGGACTCAAATGGCGAAGGTCATTTTGACGTCACGCTGACAGAGAATGCCACCCATGACCGGTTGATCGCGCTGACGGTTGCGCTCAAAGGCAAATTTGGCAAGGAACTCGAAAGCCTTGAAACCGAAGATGATGTCATTCACATCAAGGCATCCGGTCAGGCAAACTTCTATTTCGACCATGTGAAGTCGGCCAATCCGAAGCTTCCTCTGGATGCAATCCAGCCTGCGCACGAAGTAACGGCAACCCTGGCCTCGGGCGCCATGTCTCACGGTGCTCTGGTTGCGCCAGCCCACGAAGCGGTGGCGCATGGCACGAACATGGCCGGCGGCTTCTCCAACTCTGGTGAAGGGGGGGAGCATTTCACCCGCTATGGCACCATTCGTTCCAGCCGCATCAAGCAGCTGGCATCTGGTCGTTTTGGTGTCTGGACCGGTTATCTGGCCGACCCGACCCTTGAAGAGCTGGAAATCAAGATCGCACAGGGTGCAAAGCCCGGTGAAGGCGGTCAGCTGCCCGGCAAGAAGGTGACGGTGGAAATCGCGGCGGCCCGTGGCGGCACGCCGGGGGTAGAACTGATCTCCCCTCCACCGCATCACGACACCTATTCGATCGAGGATTTGGCACAGCTGATCCACGATGCAAAAGCAGCCCGCGTGCGGGTTATCGTCAAGCTCGTATCGTCCGAGGGCATTGGCACGATTGCGGTTGGCGTGGCCAAGGCTGGCGCCGATGTGATCAACATAGCCGGCAACACCGGTGGCACGGGTGCGGCGGCAGTGACGTCGTTGAAAAATACTGGCCGGGCTGCAGAAATCGGCCTTGCGGAAGTGCATCAGGCGCTGTGTGTCAACGGGTTGCGCGAGAAGGTTATTCTGCGGTGCTCGAACGCCCATCAGACGGCCTCCGACGTTGTCAAATCGGCCCTTCTGGGTGGGGACAGCTTTGAGTTTGGTACCACGGCTCTGATGATGCTGAAATGCGTCATGGCGAAAAACTGCAACGTCAAATGCCCAGCCGGTCTGACCACCAACTCCGAAGTGTTTGATGGTGATCCACGGGCGCTGGCCCAGTATCTGCTGAACATTGCTCACGAGGTGCGCGAAATTCTTGCAGGCCTTGGCTTCAAGAGCCTGAAGGAAGCGCGGGGCCGTGCGGACTATCTGCATCTGGTCAAGCATCCAAGCGCCATCGGTCAGATGGATTTGCGCAAAATGTTGCAGGTGGTCCATGAGGTCAAAATCAAGGAGCCAGTCTATCTCGAAGCCAATTTTGATGTCGACAACCAGCTCTTGAAAGACTTCAAAAATCAGGCTGTTCAGCGTCATCAGAGCCGGGTCAAGCTGGTGGTCGAGAAGAAACTCGACAACCGCAACAAGACCGTTGGTGGCCAGTTGGCGATCGATATCGAGCGTATGCTGCAGCATGAATTGTCGGAAAAACATCTGGCATCCATGCCAATAATCTATACCGATGACCGTGGCCGCAACCTGATCAAGCCGGAGTTGCTGGAAATCCATACCCATGGATCTGCCGGTCAGTCCTATGCTGCTTTCTGCAACTCGGGCATGGTGTTCCATCATACCGGCACCTGCAACGACGGTGTTGGCAAGGGGGCATCCGGCGGCAACATTGCCATCCATTCTCCGGGTGGCGGTGAGACCGAAAACTATCTCATCGGCAACTTTGCCCTGTTCGGTGCATCCGGCTCGGCCCTGTTTGTCGAAGGGGGAGCCGGTGACCGCTTCGGTGTTCGTAACTCCGGTGCGACGGCGGTGGTCGAAGGCGTTGGTGATTTCTGCTGCGAATATATGACCAATGGCGCCATCATGAACCTTGGTGGCTTTGGCAAGGGCTTCTGCAACGGCATGTCCGGTGGTGTGGCCTATCAGTATGATCCGTATGATCAGCTGGAATCGCTCTACAGCCATGACTCGGTCAAACTGCACCGCCTTGATACGGACAGTGACCGCGCCAAGCTGCACCGGATCGCGGTGAAAACGCTGTTGGAACGGCATGTAAAATTCACCAATTCGGCCAAGGCCCGCTTCCTTCTGGAGAATTTTGAAACAGAACTCGCTAACTTCAAGTTTGCGACCCCTCTGGCGCTCGAAACCTACCAGAACTATGAGGCGATCCTGAAAGCCAATACGCCAAAAGAGCTGACCGAAGAGCTGGCACAGGCTCTGGTTTCCTACCAGATCCGCAAGTTCAAGGAAGCCTATCGCGATGGCAAACTGGTCGCGAACGGCATGGTGCCTCAGCAGGGTCAGAACGACACCAAGCTGATGTATGAGCTGCTCAACAACTACACCGTCATCAACATGGCGCAACAGATCGTCAAAGGCCGCTACAAGGGGCAGGATATCGATGATGCAACGCTCAATTCTGGCGTTCGCAAATTGATCCTCACCGAGGACTTTACGCTGATGACCAAGTTGGCGGCGATCGCCCGTCAGGCTCTGTCAGGCTATTCCGACATGGAAATTGCCGTGATGGTGTCCGACAAGCGGATGAAAGACTACAAGACGGCCCTGTCCAACCGGAATGTCCGGCTGATGGATTCCATTGGAACCTATGGCTGGATCCTGCTGCAGGATCGACTGAACCGTGAAGCCATGGGCACATTGCCCGACTTTGAAGCCCTTTTTGCTTCAACGTCCAGCATCGAGCTGATCAAGCAGGTGTCTTAGGACACCTGCCGTTCCGCCCGCCTCGCCCATTCCAACGAACGGATCACATATCATGAACCTCCCGTTTCTTCCTGATGACGCGCCCTTCTCCAGCGATCAGAAATCATGGCTGGCCGGTTTTTATGCCGGTTTGCACTCCCAGATGCTGCAGGGTCAGCAGGCTTCCGCTCAGGAATCAACCGCAAGCCTGACCGCCCATATTCTGTTTGGCACGCAGACGGGCAACTCGGAGTCGGTTGCTGAAGATCTTGGGGCGTCGATGCGCTCCAATGGCATCAATGCAAGCGTTGCATCGCTCGACGATATCGAAGTTGAAGACCTGCTCAAAATGGACTTTGTCTTCATCGTCACGTCCACCTATGGCGAAGGCGAAATGCCGGACAATGCCGAGTTGTTCTGGGATGCATTTAAGGCCACCACCGCGCCGCGTCTGGAGCATATGCAGTTTGCCGTTCTGGCGCTGGGCGATACGGCCTATGACGAATTCTGTGAAGCAGGCAAACAATTCGACCTGCGCTTTGAGCAGCTGGGCGCCAAACGGCTGGTGCCGCGCGTCGATTGCGATGTTGATTTCGAAGAACCGGCTGAAAGCTGGACCAATGAGGTTCTGGCTGAACTTGCCAAGCAGAAGCCTGCCGGGTCTGGCGATGCGGTCACCCCTGCGGCAGCCGCACAGAAACCGGAAAAATCCAAATGGACCCGGAAAAACCCATTTTTGGCTCCGGTCACGGTCAATCGCCTCCTGTCCGGCGAAGGATCAGCCAAGGAAATTCGCCATTACGAGTTTGATCTGTCGAATGACGGACCAAAATACGAAGCAGGCGATGCACTGAATGTCATTCCGACCAACGATCCGGCTTTGGTGGCCGATTGGCTGGCGCATCTGGGTGTCTCGGGTGATACAGCGATCACGGGCAAGGACAAGTCCCTTGAGGCATTGCTGTTCAGTCAGTTCGAGATTTCGACCCCGAACAGCGAGTTCGTCAAAGCGGTGTGCGAGCGGGCCAATGACGACCATCTGGCCCACATTGTTGGCCATGGCGACAAGGAGGCCATGGAGGCCTATCTGTGGTCCAAGGATGCGCTTGATCTGTTGCGGCTACATCCGGAAGTCAAGTTTTCCCCTGACGAACTGGTTTCGATGTTCAAGCCTTTGCAGCATCGTGCCTATTCGATTTCCTCCAGCTCCAAAAAATTCGAGGATTCGGTTCATCTGACGATCGCGTCTGTTCGGTATGAGAGCCACGGACGCAAACATGGGGGCGTTGCTTCCTGTTTCCTCGCAGACCGCGTTGGTGACGATGCTTCAAAGGTCTTCATTTCACCAAACAAGGCCTTCCGAGTGCCGGAAAATGGCGATGTGCCGATGATCATGGTGGGTCCCGGTACTGGCATTGCGCCATTCCGCGCCTTCCTGCAGGAGCGTGAAGCACTGGGTGCTGGTGGCATGAACTGGTTGTTCTTTGGCGATCAGCATGAAAAATGCGATTTCATCTACAAGGACGAACTGGCTGAGATGCAGGCGTCCGGCATATTGAACCGCCTCGACCTTGCTTTCTCGCGAGATCAGAAAGAAAAGATCTATGTTCAGACGCGGATGAAGGAAAATGGCAAGGACCTGTTTGCAGCGCTCGAGGAAGGCGGCCATTTCTATGTCTGTGGCGACGCGACCCGAATGGCGAAAGATGTCGACCAAGCCCTGCATAATGTGATTGCCGAACATGGCGGCCTGGATGAAGATCAGGCTGTCGACTATGTCAACCGCCTCAAAAAAGACAAACGCTATGTCCGCGACGTCTACTGAATAGCGTAGTCTCGAATCCATGATGAAAGCCGGCCCTCTGGGTCGGCTTTCTTGTGGGCCCTGTTGGAGAGAAGACAGACCAACTGGCCCTACGCCTTTCTATCTTCTTGCCTATTATGATCTAGTACACCCCACTTCCTTGTTGAACATTTCGCGTTGGCGTATAGTGGGGATGTTCAGGTTCATCATGGCGAGGCGTGGTTGGTCTTGCCCGGAGGCTTTCATGGTTAGAATTCATTCCTTGCTGTCGGTCCTATTGCTGGCAACCGGCTTTTTCATTTCGAGCTCACTTCTCTCCAACACCGAAGGTCAGTTCAGCTTCACCGGTTTGGCCCAAGCACAGAGCTACCAATATATGAGCTGCAATCAATTGTGGCATGCGCGCAATGCGATCTATGCCCGTCAGGGCTACTGCTTCAAAACCCGCCGCGCTCGCCAGGTTTTCGGCCCACGATGCTATGCGCCATGGGGTCGGTTGACCGCTTCGCAGCAACGGCGTGTCAATCGCATCGTGAGTTGGGAGCGGCGCTTTGGCTGCCGTTAAGACCCGTTGAAACTGATGCCTGATCAGGTCATCGGATCAGAATAACAAAGCCCCGCAATCGGTTGATTGCGGGGCTTTTTGTTTGACTAGTGGATCGATTGTTCGTCTGGATTTTCAAGTCCCGAAGGCGGGTCGATGTTGCGGCCATTGCGCGCCATCATGTCCGATATCTTCTGAAAACCCGGAGCTGTATCAAGGTCTGTGAGGCTCAACGCGTATTTGCGGCGCCAGTTTGGATGCTCATCGATGGTGCCGGGCAGGTTTTGTGCCTCTTCCTGACCAAGCACATCATCCATCTGCACGGATATCATCGCCACCTTGGAGGCTGCGAGCTTTCCATGCACGACGTCGAACAGATGGTCGAAACTGTCATCCATACTGCCGTCTTCGCCGTTCATCGCAGCAAGTGCCGACACATCCCGTCGGCGACTTTCCTTGGCTTCGTGAGAATGGCGGCTGCCATCTCCACTCAGGCGATCGCGCCAGACAATGTCACTGCCGCTTAAGTATCCCTTGAGCGTGGGCGTATCATGGGTACTGAAGCAGGCAAGGCTGTATTGGCGCAGATCATCTGGATGCTTGAAAGCACCATCGGGCCATTTCTCATATTGCAGGACCGAATAACCATAGACACCACGCGCCTGAACCTTTTCGCGGAAACCTTCTGGCACAAGTCCCAGATCTTCGCCGATGATCGATGTTCCAGATGCATTCGCCTCAATGGACAGAATGGCTAGGAAAACATCCATTGGCTGAGATACATAAGCCCCCGGGCTGCCATCCTCTGGGATCCAGAAGCTGCGATTGAGGCCGAGCACATGGTCAATCCGCAGGATACCAGCATGACGCATTGCCGACTGATAGATCTTGCGCAGGCTGCGATATTTGTTCAAGGCGAGCTTTTTGGGGGCATAGGTCATCAGCCCCCAATTCTGGCCGTCAGGTCCGAGTTGATCGGGTGGAGCCCCCAGAGAAACGCCCATGGCAACACTGTCAGCCTCGCACCAGCTTTCCGCACCGCCATGGCGCGCACCGACTGCCAAATCGAGATAGAGCCCCATCGAGCGGCCATCGGCGGAGGCGCGGCGCTGCGCGTCGGCAAGCTGGGTTTCGGCGACCCATTGTAGCCAGGCATGGAAGTCGATCCGGGCAGCCAGACGGGTACGATGCTGATCGAGCGCAGTTGCGTCCCGGTCTCGCACAGCTGCCGGCCAGCGGCGCCAATCCTGCCCATAAAGCTCGGAAAGCGCCTCAAACAAAGCGAAACGTTCGAGATAGTCACCACTTGCCTGCCGATGGGTCTGGAAGCACATTTTGCTTTCCGCACTCGCATGGGCATTAAACAAGGTATGGAGATCGCGCAAAGCGGCATTATGACAGATCCGGTGATCGCGATACCGCACGCTTTCAGATCGGCGCAGTTCATCCCATTGCGCTTCCACGGTCTGGAACAGGGCCCGCGCCTCGGGGATCTGATCAAGACCGGGTACAAAGTCGGCTGCAATATGCTGCGTGTTGTAAAAGCCGCGGTGGCTCGGCGAATAAGGGCTCATGGCATCGAGATCATTGAAGCCCAGCGTATGAACCGGGTTGATACCAACATAGCTGCCGCCAAGCGACAAGGTATACTCGGCCAGACGCGCCAGATCTTCATAGTCCCCCAGTCCGGAATTGCGCTCACTGCGCAGGCCATAAAGCGGCGCATTGAGGCCCCAGATGTGTGACTTTCCGGTCAGGCTTTCAATTGCAGGCGCACGATGCGGCGCACAGATAATGGTGACAATCTCACAGCGCCCTCCAACCTCGCAAATGAGATCATGAATGCCGGCTGGCAGTGCTGGCAGGGAGATATGGGTATCAGCAACACCCGACAGGCTGTCAGGATGGACCTGAGACCGCACGTCTTCGCTCAATTGATCATCGAGTTCGATATGCCACTTTGCGCCGAGGCCAAAATTGCATTCATAGCCATAGCCTGCCCCGGTGACCAGTTCATGGGGGAACCAGCGGTCTTCCTCCACAGCCACATAGAAGGCAATGGCCTCATCGATCATGGCCTCATTGTCCAGCGCCAGACCATTGGCCTTCAACAGGGCAATCTGGGTTTCGATCGACGTATTAACGAGATTACCGTCAAAGTCATTATAGTTGGGGTGAATTCCGAAATGTCTGGCAAGCAGATTGAGTTTGTCGACATTCATGATGGGTCAGTATCCACTTCAAGTATCAAGGCAACCACAGACGAACCGGAGACCTCCGTCGTTTCGTCGCGTGGCTCACGCTTTGGCGATTGGACCTGAAGTGCCGTGTCCACTGCTCTGACCCAGTGGTACCCTTCAGGATGTGGGGGCAGGACAACACTCGCAGCCACATTACTGCGATTGAAAATCAGGAAAACGACGTCGTCGTTGGTTTCGTAGGTCGGCGCTTCGGCACAGCAACGCAACGTGACGCAGATGCTCGACAGCCCCGGATCGCGCCATTGCAGCGGGAAGCCGGAAAAGTCGGTCCATCGCACGTCCGGCTGATCGTCTTCGGGCCGCTTGGCCCCATGAAGGAAGCGATCCTGTCGCAGCGTCTTGTGATCGCGGCGGAAATCCGACAGATAGGACACAAAGGCCTTCAGGTTGTCATCTGTCTTGTCCCAACTGACCCAGCCAATTTCATTGTCCTGACAATAGGCATTGTTGTTGCCATGCTGGCTGTTGCCGATTTCGTCTCCGGCCAGCAACATCGGGGTGCCTTGAGAGAAGAAGAGCGTGGCGATGAAATTGCGCTGGCGGCGGTGGCGGCGAGCATTGATGACCGGATCGTCGGTATCCCCTTCAAAGCCGCAATTGTCGCTGTAATTGGCCCCATGGCCATCCATGTTGTTTTCGCCATTGGCCAGATTGTGCCGATTGTTGTATCGCACGATATCAGCCAGCGTGAAGCCGTCATGGGCAGAAATGAAGTTGACCGACGACCAAGCCCGACGCCCTGCCCGGTCAAACTTGTCCGCCGAGCCCAGCAAACGCGAGGCGAGATCCGGCGTGGTTTGCGGATCCCCTTTCCAATAACGGCGGGTGGTGTCGCGGTAGCTGTCATTCCATTCGGAAAATTCAGGCGGAAAGCCCCCCAGACGATAGCCACCCGGGCCGATGTCCCATGGTTCGGCAATCAGTTTGACCTTTTGAAGCACCGGATCCTGCCGGATGGCATCAAGGAAACCGCCATAAAGGTCAAAGCCATGCTCTTCGCGGCAAACCGTAGTGGCAAGGTCAAACCTAAAGCCGTCAATGCCCATGCACTGAACCCAATAACGCAAGGAGTCGAGCACCATTCTCAACACATAGGGATGAGCCACATTGACCGTATTGCCTGTGCCGGTATCGTTGACATAATAGCGTGGCTGACCGGCGATCAGACGGTAATAGGAGGCGTTATCAAGACCACGGAAGGACAAGGTCGGGCCGTTCTGATTGCCTTCTGCCGTGTGGTTATAGACCACATCCAGATAGACCTTGATGCCAGATTCCTTGAGCCGCTGAACCATCGAGCGGAAGCCGAGAAGACCATTCGGCCCCATATAGCGAGGTTCGAGGGCAAAGAATCCCGCGGTGTTGTAGCCCCAATAGTTTTTGAGGCCGCGATTGATCAGAAACTCGTCATCAATGAAGGCGTGAACCGGCATGAGCTCAATCGCGGACACATTGAGCGAAAGCAAGTGGTCGATCATGGCATCGCTGCTCAAAGCTTCGTAGGTGCCGCGTATTTCTTCAGGCACTTGCGGATGCAACTTGGTCAGGCCTTTGACATGCGCCTCGTAGATCAGGTCTCTTCCGTTGATCGTCGCCGCTTCTGTCCGCAAAAACTGGTTCAGGGCCGGGTCGGAAACGACCGATTTTGGCACGCAACTGGCACTGTCGGCGGCCCCAAAGGTCAGATCACCGCCGGAGGCCCCTTTCTGGTAACCAAACAATGTGGCCGATGACGTCCACTTGCCATGCATCTCCCTTGTGTAGGGATCAAGCAGCAACTTGTTGGAATTGAACCGATGGCCCTGCTCTGGCGCATAAATGCCATGGGCGCGATAGCCGTAAAGCGTACCTGGCTTCAACCCCTCGACATAGGCGTGCCAGACCGGCCCCGTGCGCTCTGGCAAGGTGATACGATCAATCTCACGCCGCCCGTCGTCGGAAAAGAGACACAGGTCAATCTGACTGGCATTGGCAGAGAAGACGGCAAAGTTGGTGCCCTCTCCGTCGAAGTGAGCCCCCAAGGCATGGGGTTTGCCGCCAGAAATGTGGTATCGGGTGGAATGGTTGGTACGAATGGGACTACTCACGCATCAGGGATGAAAACAGTTTTTCATAGAGCGAAGCGGATTGATCCCAGCCAACTTCCTGAGTCATCGCGCGCCGCATCATGGTCTTCCATTGTTTCGAATTGGAAAAGAGATCACAAGTCTTGTTGATCGCCTTGTCGAGGCTGTCAACTGTGATTGGAGAGAATTGCACACCGGTTGCACATTTTGTCGCCAGAGCGGCCTCATTGGCGTCTATCACCGTATCTGCCAGTCCGCCAGTGCGCGCCACGACAGGAATGGTGCCGTACCGCAAACCATAGAGCTGTGTCAGCCCACAAGGCTCAAAGCGCGATGGAATGAGGATCGCATCCGAGCCACCCTGCAACATGTGGGACAGATCCTCGTTATATCCGATCTCGACACCAATGGTACCGGGGAAGCGCTCCGCCATCGCCTTGAAGCCATTTTCCAGCCAATGATCGCCAGATCCGAGCAAGGCCAGCCGAGCCCCGCGCTTGATGATCGTCGGGATCGTATCGAGGAGCAAATCCAGCCCTTTTTGCGACGTCAGACGCGAAATCACGCAGAAAAGCGGCGCATCATCGTTGCTGCGCAGGCCAAATTTCTCTTCGATCCACATCTTGTTGGTGGCACGGTGTTTGAGGGACCGTGGACCATAGGTCTTGATCAGAGCCGGATCAGTCTCCGGATTCCAGGTATCGGTATCGATGCCGTTCAAAATACCGCTGAGGTGATTGCGACGCGATTGCAGCAATCCTTCAAGCCCCATACCGAACTCATGGGTCAACAACTCGGTTGCGTAAGTCGGACTGACGGTGGAGATCCTGTCGGCCAGAGCCAGCCCCCCCTTGAGGAAGCCGACCTTGTGCCAATATTCATACCCGTCGATATTGAACAGCCCCTCAGACAGCCCAAGTGGCCCGCGCACCGATGAATCGAACAGGCCTTGGAAAGCAATATTGTGAATGGTCATGACCACCGGCGGTGCTGACCGCCCAGACTGGCTGAGATAGACGGGAACCAGTCCCGCCTGCCAGTCGTGGGCATTGATCACGTCTGGCTTCCAGCCGCCAATGCCGTCGAGCCCGATCTTGGCGCCAATCAACGAGAGAGCCCCAAAACGGATGGCATTGTCCTCCCAATCCTCACCATTCGGATTGAGATAAATCGAACCGGGACGGTCAAACAAATGTGCTGCCTCCAAAAGCAGCATATTCAGCCCCTTGGCACGCACGGCATGGACACGGGCGGGGCCGCCGAACAGGTCATCCAGTTCGATCAGCACTTCACCCTTGTCGAGCCATTTGTCAAAGGCCGGATAGGCGGGCACCAGAATGCGAACGTCATGGTCAAGAGCCTCAAGGGCCTTTGGAACCGATCCGATCACATCCGCCAAACCGCCCGTCTTAACGAAGGGCGCACATTCGGAGGCAACAAAAAGTACGTTCATTTACAGATCCAGTTTATCAATCATCTGCTGGGTGATGAGGCAAATTCCCTTATCGGTGCGGCGGAAACGCTTGGCATCAAGTTCAGGGTCTTCACCGACAACGAGCCCGGCCGGAATTTTTACATCGCGGTCAATCACGACATTTTTCAATTGAGCTTTTCGGTTGATCTCAACATAGGGCAGCGCCACAACGCCGCTGATCTTTGAATAGGAGTGCGCCTTGACGCCGGTAAACAGCAGACAACGGTTGAGCGCAGAACCGGAAATGATGCAGCCACCGGACACCATGGAGGAGACAGCCTGACCACGGCGGCCTTCTTCATCGTGGATGAATTTGGCGGGTGGGGTCAGTTCCTGATGGGTCCAGATCGGCCAATTGTTATCATAAATATCAAGCTCTGGAATGAAGTCGGTCAGGTCAATGTTGGCTTCCCAGAAAGCATCAATCGTGCCCACATCGCGCCAATATGGCTTTTGCTCAAGGCCGGACCGGATGCAGGAGCGGCTGAAGGGATGCGCCACGGCCTTGCCATGCTTGACGAGGCGCGGAATGATATCCTTGCCGAAATCATTGTTGGTATCCGGGCGGGAAGCTTCCTCACGCAAAATCTCATAAAGAAACTTGGATTCAAAGACATAGATACCCATCGACGCCAATGCACGGGTCGGGTCACCGGGCATATGAGGCGGATTGGCAGGTTTTTCCAAGAATTCAAGAATGCGGTCATTCTCGTCAACCTTCATCACCCCGAAAGCTGTGGCATCTTCCAGAGGCACCTCGATCGAGCCAACAGTCACATCGGCACCAGACTCCACATGCTGGCGAACCATCAATGCATAATCCTGTTTGTAGATGTGATCGCCCGCCAGAATAACGATATATTTGTCGCCGTAGCTCTCGAGAATATCGATATTCTGATAGATCGCGTCGGACGTGCCCTTATACCAGGCTTCCGTGTCCATGCGTTGGGAGGCTGGCAATATATCGAGATATTCGTTGCGTTCCTCACGGAAGAAGCTCCAGCCGCGTTGCAAATGGCGGATAAGGCTGTGGGCTTTGTATTGGGTTGCCACGCCAATGCGGCGAATGCCGGAATTGACCGCATTTGACAGGGCAAAGTCGATAATTCTGCTTTTGCCGCCAAAATACATTGCAGGCTTTGACCGTTTCTCTGTCAATTCCTGCAGGCGGCTTCCCTTGCCTCCGGCCAGAATGAAGGCCATCGACTGGTTTGCAAGTCTTGAAGTCTCGCGATCTAATTTCATGGCAACCTCCCTAGAACTTATCCTGTGTCGGCGGGACATCAGGCCTTTTGAATGAACGTCATGCTCTTTCGAGCTGGAAATAGAGTGTTGAAAGTGGTGGCAGGAACACAGACAGAGACACGTCACGTCCATGGAACGGGACATCCTCGGTTTCTGCAGCGCCCATATTTCCGCGGCCCTCCCCGGCATATGCGGAAGCATCTGTATTGAGAATTTCAAGCCAGCGACCGCGATGCGGCACGCCGATCCGGTAGTTTTCCCGTTCAACCGGGGTCATGTTGCAAATGACCAGCACGGGGGCATCCCCCTCTTCCCCCCGACGAATCCAGGCAAAGACGGAATCGGCATGTGCATTCGCCTCAATCCATTCAAAGCCTTCTGGCTTGCAATCGAAGCGATGAAGTGCAGGCACCTCGCAATAGACCCGGTTCAGGTCACGCACCAGAGACTGGACCCCATGCTGGAAGTCATGATTGAGCAAATGCCAATCGAGGCTCTTGTCGTGGTTCCATTCCTCGCCTTGCGCAAACTCGCCGCCCATGAAGAGCAGCTTTTTGCCCGGATGTGCCCACATGAAGCCGTAATAGGCGCGCAGGTTGGCAAACTGGTCCGACGGATAGCCCGGCATCCGGTTCAGCAAGGACCCCTTGCCATGCACCACTTCATCGTGGCTCAACGGCAGAATGAAGTTTTCCGAGAAGGCATAGTGCAGGCCAAAGGTCATGTCGTGGTGGTGATATCTGCGATGAACTGGATCGTGCGCCATGTAACGCAGCGTGTCATTCATCCAGCCCATATTCCACTTGAAGCCAAAACCAAGCCCGCCATAGGAGGTCGGTTGACTGACCCCCGGAAAGGCGGTGGATTCTTCAGCCACAGTCATGATGCCTTCGGCTTCCCGATAGGCGATTTCATTCATGTTGCGCAGGAAATCAATGGCTTCGTAATTCTCGCGTCCGCCATCCTTGTTGGGCACCCATTCGCCTTCCTTGCGCGAATAGTCACGATAGAGCATCGAGGCCACGGCATCCACGCGCAGGCCATCAATGTGATATTCCTTAAGCCAATACAGCGCATTGGCGGCGAGGAAATTGGCCACTTCCTTGCGGCCGTAATTGTAAACCAGCGTGTTCCAATCGGGATGGAAGCCTTCGCGGCGGTCTTCATGCTCATAAAGAGCAGTGCCATCAAAGCGTCCCAATCCATGATCATCTTCGGGGAAGTGGCCGGGCACCCAGTCGATCAAGACACCGATATCTGCTGCGTGGCAGGCTTCGATGAAGGCGCGGAATTCTTCCAATGTACCGTGACGGATGGTTGGCGCATACATACCAACCGGCTGATAGCCCCAAGACCCATCGAACGGAAATTCAGAAATTGGCAAAAGCTCGATATGAGTGAAGCCCATATCCTTGACATAACCAACCAGATCGTGGGCCAGCTCATGATAAGACAAGGGTCGGTTGCCTTCTTCGGTTACCCGTTTCCAGCTACCCAGATGGACCTCATAGATCGAAATCGGTTTATCGATGCTGTTGAGCGCGCCGCGTTTGCTCATCCACGCACCGTCCTGCCAGTCATGGCCATTCAGCTTGCGCACGACCGATGCGGTACGAGGGGGATGCTCTGACCCGAAGCCGACGGGATCAGCCTTCAGAGGAACAAGATGCCCCTGTCGGTTGAGCAGTTCATATTTGTAGGATTCCCCATCCTCAATGCCGGGAATAAAGATCTCCCAGACACCAGTGCCGCCTCTATGGCGCATCTGGTGTCGACGACCATCCCAACCATTGAAGTTACCCACGACGGATACGCGGCGGGCATTGGGGGCCCAAACAGCAAAGTGCGTACCTTCGACCCCTTCATGGGTCGTGACATGGGCACCAAGCACTTGCCACAGGGCTTGATGCGTCCCCTCGCCCAGCAGATATTCATCAAGCTCACCGATGTAAGGTCCGAACCGGTAAGGGTCCTCTTGCGTCCAGACATGCTGATCCTTGGTGATCCGATATTTGTAGGCAAAGGGTGCGGACCGGTCCTCGATGACAGCGGAGAACAGATCAGGAGCATCCTTGTCCCGTTCGAGCTGGGCGATCAGTTCGCCCGTCTCGTGATCGATGGCATCGACGTGCCAAGCACCGGGGAAAAAGGCCCGTATAACAGGCTTGTCCCCCACATGATGCAGGCCGAGAATGGAAAAAGGATCGCTGTGAGCTCCGCTCTGAATGGCGAGCGCATCGCGCTTGGAGATGTTGGTCATGATATTGCCTCTCCCGATATTTTCTTTCAGGCTAGAGCAAATCGATGCGAATTGAAACCAGCCGAACGCACCTATCCCTTTGTTTAAGCGCGAATTCTTTTCTTTTAGGGCAGGAAAGCGATGCAAGTCAGGCTTGTGTCTCTTTGAGAGTAGGCCGCCGACCGATCAAGACACCCGGTTTGCCCATGAAAGAGCTCCGGATGTCCACTGCCATCAAAGACCCGCCATTATAGCAATGACTTGGCGTCCCAGATATCCTTGGCATATCCCTGAATGGTGCGATCAGAAGAGAACCAGCCGACATTGGCGGTATTGAGAATTGCCATTTTGGTCCAGGTCTTTGCGTCCCTGAAGGTTGCATCAACCTTGCGCTGCGTTTTGAAATAGTCATCAAAATCGCAAGTCACCATGAAATAGTCATTCTCATACATCAAGTGTACGATGGATGCGTAGCGATGGGGCTCCTCTGGCGAGAAGACACCACTGGCAATCTGATTGAGCACACGATAGAGGCGCGGGCTGGCTTCGATTGCCTTGCGCGAATAGTCATGCTCCTTGCGACGCTCAACCACTTCCTCTGCCGTCAAACCGCACAGGAAGAAATTCTTGGCCCCGACATGGTCGCGGATTTCGACGTTGGCACCATCCAATGTACCGATGGTCAGCGCTCCATTGAGAGCAAATTTCATGTTGCCCGTACCGGACGCTTCCTTGCCGGCGGTAGAGATCTGTTCGGACAGGTCGGATGCCGGGATCAGGATTTCGGCCATGGTCACATTATAGTTGGCCGGGAAGACAATCTGCAGATAGTCCTTGGTCACCGGATCATTGTTGATCACCTTGGCCACATCGTTGATCAAGTGAATGATCTGCTTGGCAACAGCGTAGCCCGGTGCGGCTTTACCGCCGAAGACCTTGACGCGCGGGGTCCAGTTCTTCTTTGGACTTTCCTTGATCTCGTTCCAGTAAGCGATCGCTTCAAGCAAGTTCATCAACTGACGCTTATATTCATGGATACGCTTGACCTGCACGTCGAGCATGGCATCGGGGTTGATGGTGGCATCGGTCTGATCACCGAGCCAGGCGATGAAGCGTTCCTTGTTCTGGCGCTTGGCCGCCATGAAGCGGGCCTGAAACTCGGAATCATCGGCATGACGGGCGAGTTTTTCAAGTTGCTCAAGATCGTTCGGCCAATCGTTGCCGATGGTGGAATTGATCAGGTTGCGCAGAGGCTTATTGCAGGAATAGAGCCAACGGCGAGGCGTAATGCCGTTGGTTTCGTTGATGATACGGCTCGGATACACCTTGTGAAGGTCCTGGAAGACAGTCTGTTTGACCAGCTCGGTATGAAGGGCCGACACGCCATTGACATTGTGCGCCATGATGAAGGCCAACTCGCCCATATTGACGTTGCCATTGTTGATGATGCGGATGTCAGAGCCGGTTTCCTTCAGATGATCTTCCTGAATGATTTCGATGATCCGATAATGCCTCGGCAAGATGCGGGCAAACAAATATTCCGGCCAACGCTCCAGAGCCTCCGGCAACAGGGTATGGTTGGTATAGCCAAGACACTTGCGGGCTATCTTGATCGCCTGATGGATTTCAATGCCATGGATATCACTCAGCAAACGGACCAATTCCGGACCAGCGATGGCTGGGTGGGTGTCGTTGAGCTGGATCGCTGCCTTTTCTGGCAATTTTTCCAGATCTTCGTTGGTTGAAAGATAGCGACGGATCAAGTCCTGAATGGACGCAGCCGTGAAGAAATATTCCTGCTTCAGACGCAGTTCCTTGCCGCTTTCGGTGGTATCGTCCGGGTACAGAACACGAGAAATGGTTCGAGCCAAGGCTTCTGGCGCACTGGCAGCTAGAAAGTCACCGCGGTTGAAGCTGGCAAGATCGAACTTGCGGGTCGGTTTTGCTGACCAGAGGCGCAAAGTGTTGCACCAGTTGGCCTGCCAGCCAAGGGTTGGCGCATCAAAAGCCGAGGCGCGCACGGTTTCTGCCGGGTACCAGACGGTGCGCCCGTCGGTTTCGCTGACGTGCCCCCCAAAGCCGATGACATAGGATACTTCGGGGCGTTCAAACTCCCAGACATTGCGCTGGGCAAGCCATCCTTCCGCCGTTTCGACCTGACGGCCATCGTCGAAGGCCTGCTCGAACAGGCCATGCTCATAGCGGATCCCATAGCCATGGGCCGGAATGCCGAGCGTGGAAAGGGAATCCAGAAAACAGGCTGCAAGACGCCCCAGACCACCATTGCCGAGCGCCGCATCGGGTTCCTCGGAAACGATCTGGTCATAGTCCTGACCCATATCCTGCATGGCATCGCGCGCAACATCTTCAAAGCCCAGATTGATCGCGACATCCTCGACCAAACGTCCGATCAGGAATTCCATCGAGAGATAATAGACACGCTTGGCATTGGAATCGTAGGTTTTGCGGGTGCTGTCGAACCAGGGAACAACGACCATATCACGCAGAGCAAGAGACAGCGCCATCCGCCAGTCGTAACGGATCGCATGCTCGGGGTCCTTTCCGAGAGAATATTTCAAATGACGAAGAATTTGTTCTTTCATTTTGATCTGGAAAATCTTGGTCGGCATGAGATGGCTTGTCCATTCTTAGTTCAAGGCCACAAGGGTCAAGAACAGGATTGCAAAATCACTTCCACGAAGTGCATCTAAATTATGGCGTTTGCCCGGAGCGGCACCGTTGAGACGGACGTGATACCCATTGCCCCGGAGCGGAAAAATCTGAAGGCGTCCCGGCTGCAAAACCTAACCCAAGGATGTTTCAAATTTCTTTTCGTCAGCTATAGACCCTTCATATGTCGAAGACATTTTGAAGCAGGCCCTTTTCGGTTTTGCGCACGTTAAATATGATTTCTAGGCGAATTATATAGATCCGTCCATGGGTTGACGCCGCTATTCAGCGCGAAAGCAATGGATTTTGCTTACTAGACGAATGGTTTATGCAATTGCACAGTCGAACTGCCCGTTTTTTAATCAATTTCCCACCCCAAATTCGGCAGGAAATCTGGCTCTCCACCCAAGGTGCGTCAACGTGTCACGCGCGAAATATCAATGATTCTCGCGACAAAAAGAAAGGTGGCCCAGAAGGACCACCTCGCGCGTGTCTGGTTCCCTTGGTCATGCTCAGGCGTCAAACGCTTCCAAAAGAGCGAGCCCTTTAGCAAGCAGCGCTTTAGCGGCCCCTTCATCGGCAGCCTCCACATAGCAGCGCATTTCCGGCGCGTTGCCGGATGGGCGAAAATGAATGACACGACCATCATCGAGCGTTGCGCGCAATCCATCAATCACGCTGACCTCAGCGACTTTGCCAAGGGGTGACAGAAACGCATCCAGATTGTCCCGCGAGGCTGAAAGATGGGACATCAGCGCACCACTGCGGGCTTGCGCATAGTTTTTCAGGCGATCTGCATCGGCCACAGGCATCTGATAGGCGGTCTCGAAGGTTGAAAGGGGTTTGCGTTCGCTCTTTGATAGATAGAGTGCAGACAGGATGGGCAAGAAACAGTCCCGCGTTGGAAGGGCATCAATCGACGTCCCGGTTGGTGTGAAGCGGGTCGCGGTCAAAAAGCCCCCATTGGCCTCAAACCCAACAATCCGGTCACGCCCATTAGCCAGAGCCTGTTCCATCCCGGCAATCACAAAGGGCGATCCAACCTGCGTGCGCAAGACACCAAAGTCACCATTGCGCTCGATCCCGGAATTGGAGGTGACGGGTGTGACAACCACTTCGGCTTTTAAGAAACGGGCGGTCATCAAACCGAGTAGGTCGCCGCGCAAGGGAATCCCCTGCCCGTCTGCCAGCAAAGGCCGGTCTCCGTCCCCATCAGCAGAGACAAAAGCGTCATAGCGCCCTTTCTCGGCCCAACCGGCCAACAGAGACAGGGTTTCGGGCGAAACAGCTTCGGTATCGACCGGAATAAAGTCCTCTGACCGTCCCAGCGGCTCGACCGTGGCGCCATAGAAGCGCAATATGTCGACAAGCATATCCCGGGCAACGGTCGAATGCTGATAGACACCGATTGTCAGACCACTGAGCGCATTTTCAGGCAAAATAGCCTGCAAACGCTCGGAGAAGTGTGCGACGGCTTGTTTTTCTTCATGCGCAACATCCGCCTCAAGCGTCGATCCAACCTCGGCTATGTTGGCGGCATGGCTGCAGATCGCAACTTCATCCTGCTTGGTAATTTCACCTGAGGGCAAATAGAACTTGATGCCGTTGCGGTCTGCCGGGATATGCGAACCGGTGATCATCAAAGATGCTGCCTGTCGCTTCTGGCCATAGCAGGCCAAGGCTGGCGTCGGGAGCGCCCCGCAAAAAACCGGCTCAAAGCCAGAATTCCTGATGGCAGCGACGCACCGATCCGCGATGGCCGGGCTGGAAGCGCGAAAATCCATCCCAACAAGGACCGGATCCCCCGGTTTTGCATGGCCAGCAGCCAGAAGATGGCGACAAAAGGCGATGGTGTATTGGGTGGAGGGAAATCCCAGCAGGTCCTCAGATAACCCACGAAGACCACTTGTGCCGAATTTGCTGCTCATTCTTGCTATTTCCTTGTTATGGCATTTGCGCATGATCCGCTTGAAAATACGTGCCAAACCGGTTGGCTATCCGTAACGACCCAACCCGAATGCGTCAAGACGCAGCCGAACGCCTGCCCTGCTTGCCAGTCGTCGCTCGGCTTGCCCGCCTGAGGCGTATGGCAGATCGAATCAAGTCATTCTTCTTATTGTTATTTCCGCATCACCACTGCGCACATTTTTGAACTTGCCGTTAACAATAACCCCTCGACAAAAGTGCTTATAATTTCATCAATATTGGCGAAAATGAAATATTGCTACACAAAAGAACGGTCAATCGACAATTTATTCCAATTGCGTAGGCATCATCCAAGCACCTGAAATGGCTACATAAATTAAGTCATACTCATTCCCGTGACGGCATTTCGAACAAAAGTCTTATGGTGTTCTACGGTAAAGCCTCTGTAGCTTTGCAGTGTCTGATTAAGACGACGTGACGGGCTTTGAGGAGAGTGTGTCACATCCCGGCCGCTTTGAGGAGAGTTGGCCATCACCATTTTGGGAGGAACCTAATGAGCAAACTTTTGATTTCGCGTCGTGGTGTGATCAAGTCCAGCGCGGCGATCGGCGCAGGCTTGGCCATGCCAACAATTTTTACCTCGAACGCGAATGCATTTACCAATGCCCCTACCGGTTCGACCGTAACCCTCGGGTTCAACGTACCGCAGACCGGCCCATATGCCGATGAAGGCGCAGACGAGCTTCTGGCGCAGAAACTGGCTGTGGAGCATCTGAATGGCGGAGGTGACGGCGGCTGCCTTAACACCTTCAGCTCCAAGGCACTCAAAGGCAACGGCATCCTCGGCAAGAAGGTTGAATTCGTAACCGGTGACACCCAGACCAAGTCTGACGCCGCTCGCGCATCGGCTCGTTCGATGATCGAAAAAGACGGCGCAATCATGATCAACGGTGGCTCGTCTTCTGGCGTGGCTGTTGCGGTTCAGGGTCTGTGTCAGGAAGCAGGCGTCATTTTCATGGCTGGCCTCACCCACTCCAACGACACCACTGGTAAAGACCGCAAAGCCAATGGTTTCCGTCACTTCTTCAACGCCTACATGTCCGCTGCTGCACTGGCTCCAATCCTTGGCAATGAGCTCGGCAAAGATCGCCGCGCCTATCACTTGACCGCAGATTATACTTGGGGCTGGACCCAGCAAGAGTCCATGCAGGCAGCAACCGAAGCCATGGGTTGGCAGACTGTCAACAACGTGTTGACCCCACTGGCAACCACGGACTTCTCGTCCTACATCGCACCGGTTATCAATGCTGGCGCTGATGTGCTGGTGCTGAACCATTACGGCGGCAACATGGTCAACTCCCTGACCAACGCTGTTCAGTTCGGTCTGCTCGACAAGATGGTCAACAACAAAGACTTCAAGATCATCGTGCCGCTTTACTCTGAACTGATGGCGGCAGGCGCCGGTGAAAACATCAAGGGCGTGCTGGGCTCGATGAACTATAACTGGCAGCTCGACAATCCCGGCTCCAAAGCCTTTGTTAAGTCGTTCGGCGAAAAATATGGCCGTCCGCCATCCAACTCCGCCCAGACCTGCTACGCACAGGTTCTGCTTTATGCAGATGCCTGTGAGCGCGCTGGCACCTTCAATCCGTGCGGTGTTGCGGAAGCTCTGGAAGGCTTCGAGTTTGACGGTCTTGGCAACGGCAAGACCCTCTATCGTGCCGATGATCACCAGTGCTTCAAAGACGTGCTGGTCGTGCGTGGTGCGCAGAATCCAACCACGGCCTACGACACGCTGGAAGTTGTCGAAGTCACCCCGGTTGACCAAGTCACCTATGCACCGAACCACGCCATGTTCGGTGGTGATGACGCCAAGCTGGGTGCCTGCAACGCTGGCGCATAAGCTGACTTGACCATAGGCCGTGCCGCAGATTTGCGGCACGGCTTTCTCTTGATTTGGGACTAGAACCAGCGCGCTTTTCGCGCCGTGTTCAACGATGCGGGCTTTCCAATGGACGCAATCATTCTTCAAATCCTCAACGGTCTCGACAAAGGCAGCGCCTATGCCTTGATCGCTCTGGGATTGACACTCATCTTCGGCACCCTTGGTGTCGTCAACTTCGCCCATGGCGCCCTGTTCATGCTTGGCTCATTCTGCGCGGTGACGCTGCAGAAACTTCTCTCGTTGTCCTTCATCGTCGTTGATCCATCGAAGAAGGACTTTCTGGGCAATCCGCTGAAGGTTGAAAAACCCTATGTGGTTGACTGGTTTGGTGAAGCGGCGGGCAATACCATTGTCAACTGGTCGGTGCCGCTGGCGATCCTGTTTGCCATCCCCGTCATGCTGCTTGTCGGCTATGTGATGGAACGGGGTCTGATCAAGCATTTCTACAAGCGTCCCCACGCGGACCAGATTCTTGTGACCTTCGGTCTGGCCATCGTTATCCAGGAAATCGTCAAGTATTTCTTTGGCGCAAACCCGATCCCGACCCCGGCGCCGGATATCTTCAAGGGCTCTCTCGATTTCGGTGTGATGATCGGCTTTGCCGAAAACACGATCATTTATCCATACTGGCGTCTGGTCTATTTCCTGTTTTCCGCTTCCATCATCGCAGTGGTTTTTGCCTTCTTGCAATTCACCACGTTCGGTATGGTGGTGCGCGCCGGTATGGCTGACCGGGAAACCGTTGGGCTGCTGGGCATCAACATCGACAAACGCTTCACCATCATGTTCGGCATTGCAGCGGCTGTCGCCGGTCTCGCCGGGGTGATGTATGCGCCCATCAACTCGCCCAACTATCATATGGGTATGGACTTCCTGGTTCTGTCCTTCGTGGTGGTGGTTGTCGGCGGCATGGGTTCGTTGCCCGGTGCTGTTTTGGCAGGTTTCCTGCTCGGCGTCCTTGAGAGCTTTGCCTCAATGAACGAGGTCAAGTCGATCATTCCCGGGATCGACCAAATCATCATCTATCTTGTTGCAATCATCATCCTTCTGACTCGCCCTCGCGGTCTGATGGGTCGCAAAGGCGTGATGGAGGAATAATCAATGCTGGGTTTAACCAAGAAAGACACGACCTTTCTCCTGATCGTCATATTCCTGACGCTGGCAACGCCAATCCTGCTGCAGCCCTTCCCGGAAAGCTCTGCCTTGGCGCAGTTCAATGCGGGCTATCCTGATCTGATGCAGCGCTTTGCCATCTTTGGGATCTTTGCCATCGGCTTCAACATCCTGTTTGGCCTGACGGGTTATCTGTCCTTCGGTCACGCCGCCTTTCTGGGCATCGGGTCCTACTCTGTGGTCTGGATGTACAAGCTTCTGAGCTACAATGTGGTGCCAGGACTTTTGTTGGCGATACTGATGTCCGGTCTGTTTGCCCTGTTGATCGGCTATGTTTCCCTGCGTCGTTCAGGCATCTACTTCTCGATCCTGACACTCGCCATGGCTCAGATGTCGTTCAACCTTGCCTATTCGGTTTTAACGCCTTTGACAAATGGTGAAACAGGCCTGCAGGTCTATAGCGATGATCCGCAGGTCCTGATGGGTGACAGCAGCCCAACCTCACCGCATTTCTTCGGCATCGTGATGAATGAATCCACCAAGATCGACGTGGCTGGCTGGCAGTTCACCTTCAGCAATGGCTACTATTTCTGTGCCATCATCGCGATTTTGGTCTTCTATCTGTCCTTGCGGATCTTCCGCTCACCTTTTGGCATGATGCTCAGAGCAATCAAGACCAACCAGACCCGGATGAACTATACCGGTCTCAATCCGCGTCCCTATACGCTGGCGGCCTTTATCATCTCGGGCATGTATGCCGGGCTTGCCGGCGGTTTGCTGGCGGCGATGGATCCACTGGCGGGTGCAGAGCGCATGCAGTGGACGGCGTCGGGTGAAGTGGTTCTGATGACCATTTTGGGCGGTGCAGGTACCTTGATGGGACCGGTACTGGGTGCAGGCTTCATCAAGTATTTTGAGAATATCTTCTCCAAAATCAACGACACCATCCTGCATAGCTGGTTCTCGGCGCTGCCGGATGGGCTGGAAGATACAATCGTCTTTCTGATGCATCCCTTCATCGGCAAGGGCTGGCACCTGACCCTCGGTCTGTTGTTCATGATGGTCGTCATCTTCCTGCCCGGTGGCCTGATTGAAGGCGGACAGCGTATCTATGGCTGGCTGAGAAAGAGCAAGAAGTCCGATGTACCCCCCAAAGATCCGGAACATCACCCCAAACCAAGCCCCCATGTGGCCTGATGGAGACTACAAAAATGGGTATTCTTGAAGTCAAAGACGTCAACAAAAGGTTTGGCGGGTTGCAGGCCCTGGGGAATGTCAATCTGTCAATCGCCGAAAATTCGGTTCATGCGATCATTGGACCGAACGGGGCGGGCAAATCGACCCTGCTCAATTGTCTGGTCGGCAAACTGGAACCAGATACCGGCACGGTGACCTTCCAGGGGGAACCTGTGCTTGGCCGGACGCCGTATGAAATCAACCAGATGGGCATCAGCCGCGTCTTTCAGACGCCAGAGATCTTCACCGATCTGACTGTCATGGAAAATATGCTGATCCCTTGCTTTGCCAAACGGGATGGCGCTTTTCGTATGCATGCCTTTGGATCGCTTGCGACTGAAAAGGAAATCGTCGAACGCGCTGAACATATGCTTGAAGAGGTCAACATGACCGAAAAGCTCGGCATGTTGGCTGGCTCCATGTCCCGTGGGGACAAGAGGCGTCTGGAGATGGCCATGTGTCTCGTGCAGCAGCCGAAACTGCTGTTGCTTGATGAACCAACGGCGGGCATGGCGCGCGCCGACACCAACAACACCATCGATCTGCTCAAAGAGATCCATGAAAAGCACGACATCACCATCGCCATCATCGAGCATGACATGCATGTGGTCTTCTCCTTGGCCCAACGCATTACCGTATTGGCGCAAGGCACGCCACTGGTGGAAGATGTGCCTGAGAAGATCAAAGGCCATCCGAAGGTCAAGGAAGCCTATCTGGGAGAAGCAGCATGACGGATCTTGCAATGGAAGCCTCTCCGAGAGCGGAAGAGGAGCGGCCCGATTTTTCCAAGCAGGCCAATGTGGCAGCGACCGCCCCGGCCTTCCTGTCGGTGCATGACATTCATGCCTATTATGGCGAAAGCTATATTGTTCAGGGCGTATCCTTCAATGTGCATGAAGGGGAAATTCTTGCTTTGCTCGGACGGAACGGAGCGGGCAAGACCTCAACCTTGAGAACCATCGCCCGATTGGACAATCCCGCCCTCACCTATGGGGAAGTCTGGCTCGATCACCAGCATCTGCACACCATGGCCAGCCACGAGGCAGCGCGGGCGGGCATGGTTCTGGTGCCTGAGGATCGACGGATCATTCCCGGTTTGACCGTGGAAGAAAATCTCAAGCTCGCGCAAATAGCCGAGCCAATCGGTTGGAGCCTCGATCGAATATATGACCTGTTCCCACGATTGGGTGAACGGCGTCTGCAAGAAGGGGTGACGCTGTCTGGTGGCGAGCAGCAGATGCTGGCCATTGCACGAGCTCTGGCGCGGGATATCAAAGTGCTGTTGTTGGACGAACCCTATGAGGGCCTCGCACCGGTGATTGTCGACGAAATCGAGAAGACACTCGAAATCATCAAGATGCAGGGCATCACCACAATCCTCGTGGAACAAAATGCCATTCGCGCCTTGGAACTTGCCGACCGGGCGGTCATTCTTGATACCGGTAAAGTGGTGTTTGATGGCACTGCCAAGGAAGTGCTCGACAACAAGAAACTGCGCGAGGAATATCTGGCAATCTGACGCGGCTTGCCGACATGGGGCGCCATTCGGGTCATGGAATTCATTCCGCCCTGGCTGCTCCGTTGCTCAATCGGCTGCTGGTGGTGTGTTTTTAGAGGTATCACCAGCACCCGGTTTTAAAGAAAGCCACCCACTCGCTGACACTTGGCCCCAACCACGGACGTCCATTGCAGCGGGTGGGTGTTTTTATGACCAACCATGCTCAGCCTATCGATGCAGTCGGCACAAAATTGGCCCGAACCAGAAGGCACTGCGCGCGCTCAACGACCAGTCGAGAATTGAGATGAAACTTCAGTCGGCGGAAGTATCTGGTCCATGTCCAGCTCTGCTAGGCATGGAGACCAGAATTGGCATCCGACCGATGACAGCCATCGCAATCAGGCACGACGCACTTGCAGAAGGAACTCTTCCACCCACGCTTTCAACTGCTCGAACTTTGAACTGAGTTCCTATGCTGTTGAAGAGACTTGCGATGAGCTGACCGTCGCCGAACAGATCGGTTTTGGCCGCCTTCCCCCTTGGCCTTAGCCGCCCACTTCATGGGCGACCCTGCTGTCCTGCCCTCAGATCGAGATGCGGCTCCCTGTTTCCGGATCGAACAGATGAATGTCCTCAGGAGAAACGGAGAAAGCCATCGTCTGTTGGCCCTGATTGTTCAGATGCACACCGGCAAGACTGATCGTGATCACCTCCCCGGTGCCTGCGACATGGCCGTGCAACAGGGTATTGGCTCCCAAAGGCTCAGCCATCTGGATGGTTGTCGTCAATGGCCCATCATCTTGCCGGAGCAAATGCTCTGGACGAATGCCCAGTTTGACCGGGCCATCCTTGAGCGCGACCTTTGCGATGTCAGCCGAGCCAAGTTTTATCATCCCGTTGTCGACAGTTGCATCGAAGACATTCATTGCCGGACTGCCGATAAACTGGGCGGCAAACAGGGTCTGAGGGGTTTCATAGACTTCAAGGGGCGTGCCAATCTGCTCGGCATAACCACCATTCATGACAATCATCCGATCCGCCATGGTCATGGCCTCGACCTGATCATGGGTGACATAGAGGGATGTGATGCCCAGTTGCCCTTGCAGTTCCTTGATTTCAAGGCGCATCTGAACGCGCAGCTTCGCATCCAGGTTGGAAAGGGGTTCGTCGAACAGGAACAAGGCGGGTTCGCGCACGATCGCCCGCCCCATGGCCACGCGCTGACGCTGGCCACCGGACAATTGCCGCGGTTTGCGATCCAGCAATTCTTCCAGTTGCAGCAATTTCGCAGCTTCCTGAACCTTTGCCTCGATTTCACCCTTCGGCATTTTGGCGATCTTCAGGCCGTAGCCCATATTTTGCCGGACCGACATGTGCGGATAAAGCGCATAATTCTGGAACACCATGGCGATGTCACGATCCATCGGCTCCTTGTCATTCGCTCTCTCTCCATCAATCAGGACATCTCCGGAGGTGACGGTCTCCAGCCCCGCAACCATGCGCAGGAGGGTGGACTTGCCACAGCCCGATGGCCCGACGATTACGATGAATTCTCCATCCTCGACCATCATGTCGATCCCGTGGATCACATCCGCAGCGCCGAAGCTCTTTTTGACATTCTTAAGTTCTACAGTTGCCATTTTTTATTTCTCGCTGTCGACAAGTCCGCGGACAAACAGTTTTTGCATCGAAACCACCACAATAACGGGCGGGATCATTGCCAGAATGGAGGTGGCCATAATAACCGGCCATTCGGCGACATCATCGCCTGAGGGGAACATCTGTTTGATGCCCATGACGATGGTGTTCATTTCCGGATCGGTGGTGATGAGCAACGGCCAGAGATACTGGTTCCAGCCATAGATGAAGAGGATCACAAACAGAGCGGCAATGTTGGTGCGGCTCATGGGAATGACGATATCGACAAAGAAGCGCATCGGACTTGCCCCATCGACCCGTGCCGCTTCCGCCAACTCATCGGGAATGGTGAGGAAAAACTGCCGAAACAGGAACGTCGCCGTGGCTGACGCAATCAGAGGGAAAATCAACCCGCCATAGCTGTTGAGCATGCCAAAGCCGGCCACCACCTCGAATGTCGGCACGATGCGCACCTCAACAGGCAGCATGAGCGTGAGAAAGATCAGCCAGAAGAAGATCGTCCGACCGGGAAACCGGAAATAGACAATCGCAAAGGCAGACAGAAGCGAAATGATGATTTTGCCAATCGCAATGCCAAGGGCCATCACCAGAGAGTTGAACAGCATGGTCGCCACAGGCACATTGACCCCGGCAAACAAAGCCGCCTTGTAATTGACCCAGAACTGGTCGCCCGGCCAGATTGGCATGGGCGGTTTCACGATTTCGGGCTGGGTGACGGTCGACGCCACAAAGGCCAGCCAGATCGGGAAGAAGATAACGAAAACCCCGAGGATCATAAAAAGATGGGTCAACCAGAGGCCTGCGCCTCTTTTCTCGACCATACCGTGCACCTGATTTGCCATTAATAGTGCACCTTCTTTTCTACATATTTGAACTGGACCACCGTCAGCAGACCGACCACGATCAGCAAGATCACCGACTGGGCAGACGAAGAGCCAAGGTCCTGCCCAACAAATCCATCTGCGAAGACCTTGTAGACAAGGATCGTCGTGGATTGTTGCGGCCCACCCGCAGTGATGGTGTGAATGACACCGAATGTCTCAAAGAAGGCATAGACCACGTTGACGACCAGCAAGAAGAAGGTGGTCGGAGACAGAAGCGGAAGGACGATGGTAAAGAAACGCCGCCAGAAACGTGCGCCATCAATCGCGGCGGCTTCAATCACGGCCTTGGGCACAGACTGCAAGGCGGCAAGGAAAAACAGGAAGTTATAGCTGATGCGACCCCAGGCAGAGGCGACCACCACAAGCCCCATCGCTTCACCACCATTGAGCACATGGTTCCAGTCATAGCCAAGCTGCCCCAGATACCAGGACACCACGCCGACACGCGTGTTGAACATGAAGAGCCACAACACACCTGCCACGGCAGGAGCCACCGCATAGGGCCAGATCAACAGCGTGCGATAGACCCCGGATCCCTTGATCAGCCGATCTGCCATCACGGCCAACAACAAGGCCGGGATCATCGAACAGAGCGTCACCAACAAAGAAAAAACTGCGGTGGTGATAAAGGAGGCCCGATAGAATTTGTCCGAAAGCAGGAACTCAAAATTGCCGAGACCGACAAACTGCGACGACAAACCGAACGGATCCGGAATGAAGAGAGACTGCCAAACCGCTTGCCCGGCGGGATAAAAGAAGAAAACCGCTGATATCAGGACTTGGGGGGCGATCAGAATAAGTGGCAACAGCCAGCCGCGAAAGGTAACGCGTTTTTCCACCGTAACTTCCCGTCATTGCAATGGAGAGGACGAAGCGGACGCATTGGCCCGCTTCGCTTTAGTTGGATGGATTAGCGATTGGCTTGCTCGAACCGGCGCAGCAAGGCGTCACCACGTTCCTTGGCACTGTCCATCGCTTCCTGAGCAGACTTGTCGCCAGACCAGATGGCTTCGAGTTCCTCATCGATGATTCCGCGGATCTGATCAAAGGAGCCGAGGCGCAGGCCTTTGGAATTGGCGGTTGGCTCGTTGGCCGTCATCTGGATTACCGCGACATCGGTGCCTGGATTCTTGTCATAGAAACCCGAAGCCCGCGTTGCTTCGCCAGCTGCCTTGGTGATCGGCAGATAGCCGGTATCCTGATGCCACTTGGCCTGCACGTCCGTGGAGGACAAGAAGCTCAAGAACTCGCCTACACCTTTGTATTCTGCGGCTTCATGCCCTTCCAGAACCCAAAGAGACGCCCCGCCAATGATGGTATTCTGAGGCTTGGCTGCAATGCCTTCCCAATATGGCAGGGAGCGGACATCGAAGGCAAACTTGGCCTCGGACTTAATCCCGGCATATCCGGCAGAGCTTTCGGTAAACAGCGCGCATTCACCGGCGCGGAAATTGGCGCCACCTTCGTTGCGGCGACCGGTATAGATGAATTTGCCTTCCTTGGCCCACTCACCCATTTTTGACAAATGCGCAACCTGCGCCTTGCCGTTCAACATCAGCTCGGTGTCGAGGCCGGCAAAGCCATTGTCCTTGGAGGCGAATGGTACATTGTGATAGGCGGAGAAATTCTCCAGATGGATCCAGCTCTGCCACGCGGTCACCAGCGGGCATTCTTCGCCACCTGCCTTCAGCTTGCCCAACACGTCATCCACTTTCTCCCAAGTGGACAGATCGGTATCCGGATCAACACCCGCGGCCTTGAAGGCATCGCGGTTGACCCAGAGAACCGGCGTGGAGGAGTTGAATGGCAGGGACAGCATGTCGCCGTCTGTCGAGGTATAATAGCCCTTCACTGCGCCAATATAGGCGTCTGGGTCGAACTTGGCTCCGCTCTCGGCCATGACTTCATAGACTGGTTTGATGGCACCTTTCGCAGACATCATCGTCGCGGTACCGACTTCGAACACCATCAGAATATGAGGCTGTTCGCCAGCGCGGAACGCAGCGATACCGGCATTGAGTGTTTCCGAATAATTGCCTTTGTGGCTTTCGACAATTTTGTAGTCGCTCTGGCTTGCGTTGAATTCTTCAACCTGCGCTTTCACCAGTTCTCCCAACCGGCCTGTAAAAGCATGCCAGAACTGGACTTCTGTTTGCGCCATTGCCGCGACAGGCGTGAACATTGTGCTCGCGATGGCGAGCGCACCAAGCATTTTCGTATACATATTTCCTCCCAAGCACCTTTCAAGGTGCGTCACATCAGGCATCAGTTTTCCCAGCAGAAACTTGAAATGACACCTTTAGATGTCCTCACGATACACGCATATGAACATAATTCAAGTGTTACATATTTGATAAATTTATAATGCAATGTTATGTCTGAGGAAAAACACCAGTTGTGTTGGGACACCGATGAAACCAAATCTCAGATTGCGACAACTCGAAGCATTGATGGCTGTGAATAGCCACGGCTCCATGACCGGGGCTGCGTCCGAACTGGGCATCAGTCAACCGGCGGTCAGTCGCCTCTTGTCAGACTTGGGAAAGGCACTGGGATTCACCCTGTTTGACCGGCGAGATGGCCTGATGGTGCCAACGCAAGAAGTGCAGTATCTGCTGCCGAACATCCGCCATGTCCTCGAGCTGATGCAGCAGATTTCCGAGGTCAGTCACGAAATCACCAATCGGAAAGCGGGCCATATCCGCATTGCCTGCTTGCCTGGCTTCGCGACAAGTCATTTGCCTGAATTGATCGCCGCGTTCCTCGGTGAGCGCCCCGGAGTCAGCATGACCATCGAACCAGATCGCCCTGAGCGCATTCTCGAATGGATGATTGGTGAGCAATATGATTTCGGCATCACGGATGGCTTTTCCGGCCATCCGGCCGTTGAAAGCACGGATATAGACATCCGTACCGTTTGCGTTTTCCCGGCCAATCACTCACTGTCGGACCTCAAAGTCATCTCCCCGACAGACCTTGTGGACGAAAAGATCATCCATACCAGACGCGACAGCGTGTTCTTTGGCAAGCTTTCCAACACATTTCAAAATGCCCAGGTCATCCTGAGATCTCACATCGAAATCCGCCAGTTTACAGCTGCGTGTGAGCTGGTCTGCAACGGTGTAGGCGTATCGGTTGTCAGCGAATTGGACGCCGTGAAATATGTCGGCAAAGGGCTCGATTTCAGACCCTTCACCCCGCAATTGCCACACACGCTGTCCCTCGTCAGACCCGTGCTCGCGCAGCCTTCGATGGTTGCACTGGAATTTATCGAGAATTTCACAGCCAGCCTCAAGCCATTCGCCATCAAAAAGACCGAGAAATCATCAGCGTAACGTCGTCAGAAGAACGTCACAAATGGCAAAGATCGCCCTCTCGTCCGCCATTGGGTAGACAATAAGCGAGGCGTATATGAAGAATGAAGTGGTCCTGTTTGGTGCCCTCACTCTGCATGTTGGACGTGACCCGAGCATCCACTTGCAGACTTGATAGGATCAACAACGCACCGCAGCGTTGTATCTGTATATCAAACAATTTTTGCAAAAAAGGAGAATGGCGGAGAGGAAGGGCGCCATTGGTGTTTCCGTCAAGAATTGCTGACGTCCGTTTTTATCATTGATTTCATTGCGTTAATTTTCTTCTTGGCGCCATCTACTTCCAGCAATACTGTCCCTTACGCGTCCTATTGGGGGAATAATCGGGGGAAGTATATGTTAGGACCCAAACTTTCTGCAGTTTTTGTTCGCAACGTCAAAGAACCCGGAAAATACCTCGACAAATCGGGTACGGGCCTCTTTCTTCGCGTTGATAAAAGCGGAGCTAAATTCTGGATCCAGCGTATTACTATTCATGGCAGAAGCGCGGGACAAGGCATTTGAGAACAAGCGCAGCGTCTATAATGGAGGCGATCCTCTGGCCGACAAACTGGCCAAGAAAGGCACCATCACCTTCTCGGATGCCGTAGACAAATATCACGCAGCCAAAGAGAAGGAATTCCGCAACGACAAGCACAAGAAGCAATGGCGCTCAACTCTGGAGAACTACGCCGTTCCAGTTCTGGGCATGATGGATGTCAAATCCATTCGCTTGCCTGATGTCCTTCGCGTGCTTGATCCAATTTGGGAAGAAAAGACAGAAACTGCCTCTCGGCTGCGCGGACGCATAGAAAGCGTTTTGTCTTGGGCCACGGTAGCGGGATATCGCGAGGGGGGAGAATCCCGCACGCTGGAAAGGCAATCTATCCGAGGCCCTTCCCAAGCCTTCCAAGGTGGCAAAGACCGGCAATCAACCAGCCATCGCCTTAGCTGACATTCCCTCATGGTGGGACGCACTCAATCAGCGGCAGGGCATGGCGGCCGCGGCTCTGCAGTTCTTGTCTTTGACGCTTGCTTGGTCTGGTGAAGTCAGAGGTGCAACATGGAACGAGATTAATCTCAAAGCCAAAGAAGGTCCTGTCTGGATCATTCCAGCAACGCGCATGAAAGCAGCTAAGGAGCATCGCGTGCCTCACCCTGATGCAGCGATAAAGCTTCTCAAGAACTTGCCAACGATGGAGAATTCTCCTTACGTCTTTTTCGCGCCGAAGGGTGGGCAAATGTCAGACATGTCTCTTTCCGCCGTCATGCGCCGCATGCATCAGGCAGAAACCGAGAAGGGCAACTCAGGTTGGCTCGATCCACGTTCCAAACGCCCAGCAGTGCCCCATGGTCTGCGCTCCAGTTTCAGAGACTGGGCTGCAGAGAGGGGCTATCAGCGCGATTTGGCAGAGATCAGCCTTGCCCATAAAGTCGGCTCAGAAGTCGAGCGAGCCTATCGCCGCTCAGACATGTTGCAAAGACGTCGCGCCGTACTAAACGCTTGGTCTCAGTTTCTAATGAGCAAAGAAGTTTCTGGCTCTATCGTGCCTCTCAGAAGTCCAACCAGTTCGCATTGATTTCATGAAGGATACAAGGAAGAAAAACCGCCAAACAGCATATAGTGCTGTGTTTGGAGCCTATTAATAATTTTGCAATTTCCAATACGAATGGATTTTTGAGCTTAAAAGTATTGAGTTATGTATGTTTCATTACAAATGAAATTTACAAACTCTCTCAAAATCAAAAATTTGCGACAACTTATCAACCAACTCAATTCGTCCACTACCGTTTTCCTTGTTACATCACAAACCAAGGAGAACCGGTTATGACCGAAAAGTTCCTACGATTGCCAGATGTTGAAATCCGAGTAGGTCTACGCAGGAGCGCAATTTATGAAGCGATGAAAGAAAACAGCTTCCCCAAGCCGGTCAAGCTGGGCATCAGGGCCGTAGCTTGGGCGGAAAGTGAGATCCTCTCCTGGCAACAGGCTCAGATCGCAAAGCGCGATGCGTTAGGCGCTAAAACAGGGGATCGATAGCCATGGGAAATAGAAAACATAAACAAAACGGCCGCTCTAAATCAGAAGGCCAGTATCTGATCCTTCCCTATTCTTTGCTCCACCACCCGGCATGGCGACGCCTTTCAGGCAGCGCAAAATCGGTCTTCTTGGAGCTTCGCAGCCGCTTTAATGGCTCCAACAATGGGCAATTGCGACTTTCCCTTGGTGAAGGGGCGAAGCTCTTGGGCATGTCGAAAACCACGATTGATCGTAAGTTTGATGAGCTGGAAGAGGCCGGTTTTATCGTCAAAACCAAACAAGGAAACTGGTATGGCCGCAAAGCACACGAATGGGCATCGACAGATATTCCTTGCAACGGCTATCCAGCGACCAGAGACTGGCAGAATAGATGGAAGGAAAAACCGCTCTAAAAACAGAAAGCGGTACTTAAACGGCACCTAATGAAGCCAGAATGGTTTCAGGCCAATACCGCAATTTTATTTTCGCTCCCAATATGTCCCGCTGAAGTACTCGTCACCAACAAAGCCTCCCACGTGATCGGTACTCCAGCAGCACACTTATAATAGCCATGTGAGAAGGGAATTATTGGGAACGGATCGTACAGGTGTCTGATCATATAAGTGGCATACAGAGGGGGGGGCATCAAATTTTCAGGGCCCATCAGTTCGCGGACCGGCGGGGTAGTCACGTTTTTATGAGGCCGGAATTCAAAAGTAAAAACCCGTTGAGGCATCAGAAAGCGGAGGGTACTGGGGCGGGAAGCAGTAGTTCGCTGCACCCGCGAGAATAGGTATCCCGCCTGCGAAAGCAGAAATTGAGCTTCCCGCTTCTCGCGAGGCACGCCGTTATGAAGAAGTTACACCTCTATTTTCAAATAACAGCTGCTGTACAAAGGTCATTTCAATTTTCTTCGATAGAATGCGATTCGATATCCAAGAAGTTCGAATGCTTTTGGAAACGCGCTCTGCCGATCATCAAAACTCATAGGAATTACGTCCTCGCCAATCAAATCAAGCCACAAATGGGCAAAGACATCGTGCTCATCTGGCTTCTGTTCGTTGGTGCCACCCAACAATGTGTAAGCAAAGCTGTTGGTAGCTTGAGACACGAGCCCCTTCTTCATCGTCGCAGATAGAGCGTCTTCTTCGCTTCGGTTGCTCAAGCACACGTATTCTCCATCCAGTGTTCGAGCTGACTCCACAATAGTTTTTAGATAGTTAGGCAGATTGCTGGCACATAATTTTTTAAAAGCTCCATTTGACACAACAATTACAAAGTCAACGGGGAATGATTGGTCTCTGAAATGCACCCTGGCGCCCCTGCCTAAGAAGCGATGGTTCCTTGAGATGAACCGAAACGTTTCTAGTAAGTCTTTCGCATTATTCATAGACGCTCCAGTCTTCACCCAAATGATAGATGTGTCGGAGAGATGCTCTGGGTCTTCTTGCAGAAAGCTCATATCGTAATTCTCAAAAATCGCAATCAGACGACCTTTTTTCAAAGCCAATGTCGGCGCCGCTAGCTTCCATCCGTTGTCTTCCCAGCACCATGGCGAACTTAAATCTATTGTTGAATAACCAACATAGTTTAGTGGGGCCAATGAAAATGAAGCGCTGAGTGTAGCAAGGCTTTTCTTAACCCTTGATTGCGCTGCGAAAGGTGAATTTTCTGGCGCATAGGCAAGAGCCTGAGCAACCAAATCAGCAGCAATGCTTTCTCTTAGAGCGTCCGAGATTCGATCATCAAATTTAGTAATACGATCTCTCTGCAGATTCAGGTTGAAGCGCCCGTCGTGGTCCGTAAGTATAATTGACGGAGATTTAACGCGTACCCCCTTGGCGAGATTAGTATCTAATAAGCCATTACTATCCCGTCTTATGCATGAAGGTCGGGAATTTGGCTGGCGAATGTAGTGTAAATGGTTGATTTGTTGTAGGATTTGGTTGCTTACACCTATCCATTCCATCTCGCACACACAGCCACATTCGCCATGACC